>CP069393.1:1040000-1340000 GCA_016887505.1 Clostridia bacterium
CCTTCTTGCCAATAGCATAGTTCTCAGCATCATGGCAACGTCTTGGTGTTGGACCTGCTACACCCAATCCGATACGCAGGTTTTCAATTACCCCTTCGTCGTTCACCATACATACTGCGGCCACACCCAAAGTTGCAATATCCATGGCATTTCTCACCGCAAACTTAATGTACTTTCCACAAAATCCCTGGTAGTCTTTCGCTTCTATTTGGATATCCACCAATATTTCATCACCCTTTAAATCTACCCGACCAGGTCCCAAGTAAAATTCTTCAATGGGGACGATTCTAGTTCCTCTTACACTTTCAAGATACAATTGAGCATTAAGCGCAAATAATGTGGAAGCACTATCAGCTGAAGTAGCTCCGTTACAAATATTCCCCCCAATGGTAGCCACATTGCGAATCTGTGGGCCTCCCATCGTAATCGCAGCTTTGCTTAATACCGGAATTTGTTCATTTAGTAAACTACTTTGGTTAATCTGGCTAAAGGTTGCCATGGGACCAATATGTAAAGTCCCATCATTGGTCATTTCAATTCTGTCCAAACCGTGAATGCTTCTAAGACTCAAAATGCTCACATCCTGTAGTTTCCCTGCATGCATTTTAATCAAAACATCCGTTCCACCTGCAATAACAACCATGCCTGGATTTTGGTCCAATAAAGATACTGCTTGAGACACATTTTGGGGTTCCTGGTGATCCTTGATTCTATACATATCTATGCCTCCTGCATCTTAGTAAGACCCTCAAATACTCGTTGTGGAGTTAATGGAATTTCATTTAAAGGGACACCCAATGCATTCAGAACTGCATTGCGAATGGCTGGTGCGACAGAAACAACTGGCGGTTCTCCTAATGATTTTTGTCCATACGCAGTCGACGGTTCATTCGTTTCAACAAATATAACATCTAATTCTGGCATATCCATTACAGTAGGTATCTTGTAATCTAGTAGATTATCATTAAGCACTTTACCAGTTTTGGGATCAATCAAGATTTGTTCAGAAAGCCCGTAAGCCAAGCCCATAGACACGCCACCTTCAACTTGCCCCTCTGCTTGTTTATGATTAATTATGGTTCCTGAATCATGGATGGCCCATATTTTTTTGATATTTATCTTACCAGTCAAGGAGTCTACCGCCACGTCAACAAATACAGCTCCAAAGGACAATGGATCATTATTCGGTTTATGGTAAATCTCATGGCTTATTGCAATCGGATTACTATGATGATAATAGGCATTCATCGCAGCCTTCGAGATTTCAATCAGTTTTTCATCTGTATTCTTATCCCAAATCCAATCATCTCTAGCTATAAGCGTATCTACATCAACTTTCATCGCTTCAGCCGTATATTTAAGCAAATCTTCACGACACATAACGGCAGCTTTATATACAGCCGCTCCCGTCATATTCGTTTGGCGTGAAGCGTACGCCCCCAAATCAAAGGGGCAAATATCTGTATCTACAGAAATCACTTTTACTCGATTATACGAGATACCCAGTTCTTCAGCCGCAATCTGAGCCATAACTGTATTACTACCTTGACCAATCTCAGATGCCCCTATGAATAAAGTAGCTGAGCCATCCTCGTTCAACTTGATGCGTGCACCAGCGATTTCTTCGTTAAATGGAAATGTGTTACTTCCGTACGAGAAACAAGCCATACCTAGGCCCTTCTTAAACTCTCCCGTCTCTTTGGCATACCTAGCCCGTTTCTTTTTCCAGTTTGTAAGATTTTCCCCTATACGAATGCACTCTTCAACACCACAAGAATCAATCGTAAAGTAATTCTGTGGATCTTTAAATCCCAACTTAATAATATTCCTTCTCCTAAGTTCTATTGGATCCATCCCCATTTTTTTGGCAATATTATCCATATGGGATTCCATTGCAAAATTCAATTGAGATATTCCATAAGAACGCATTGCTGAAGCAACTGGAATATTCGTATAAACACTCGTTCCTTTAAAAGAAATATTATCTGTAGGATAAAGATTCGGAAATTGAGCTGACATATTGTAGACAATACCATGACCATGTGCTGCATAGGCACCCGTGTTGGAGAGCACATCCATGGTTCTAGTTGTAATCTTTCCATCCTTTGTAATACCAGTCTTCAGCTTAATAATCGTCGAATGCCTCGTTCTAGTAGATACCATGTTTTCTTCACGAGAAAACTCTAGCAATACCGGCCTCTTGGTTTTGATTGCCAACATGGCCGTAATGGGTTCTAACGTCACGTCTTCCTTGCTACCAAATCCACCACCCACATAGTCTGCCACTACCCTAATATTCCCTATAGGCATATCCAATGCTTGGGAAAGAATCCTTCTAAGGTGAAATGCAATTTGTGTTGATGCATGGACTACTAGTCTGCCACTGTCCTCGAAATAAGCTTTGGTAATATGCGTTTCAATCGGGCAATGCTGGACAATAGGGGTTCGAAATTCATCTTCAAACACTAGGTCTGCAGTAGAAAATCCCTTTTTCACATCTCCAAATTCATAAAAATTTTGGTCAAGTAAATTTCCGGTTCCTTCATGAATTTCAGCATTCTTGTTATCTGCAGCAACTTGAATAGCCTTCTCAGGTGAAAATACAGATGGTAGTTCCTCGTATTCGACTTTAATGAGCTTAACTGCCTGGTTGGCAATTTCTGGTGTTTCGGCTGCTACCGCAGCCACATAATCACCGACGAATCGTACTTTATTATCCAAAATATACTTATCCCTGGGACTATCATCTGGAAAAGGATGTCCTTGTGGACAATACTTTACTCGCGGCATATCCTTCCACGTCAATACGCTATGGACTCCTGAAAGTTTTTCAGCCTCTGCCGTATCAATGCTCTTTATATTAGCATGAGCTTTTGTGCTCCAAAGTATTTTTCCATAAAGCATATCGTTCGTTCTAGTATCTGCAATATACTTAGCTTTACCTGTTACCTTGGGTTTAGCATCCGTACGAGTCCTAACCTGCCCAATATGTTGGTATTCCTTCTTTTGTTTAGGCTTGGTATCACTTACAACAAACTCCATACCACTTTTTTTCTTCAAACCAACTTTAATTGGGTTGCTATCTTTATTGTCCATTGTCCTACCTCCAACCTAAAGGTTCTTGTAGATTTTTGCCACTTCAGCCTCTGCTTGCGCATGAATCTTTTCTTCATCAATACCAATAAGTTCCCCATCACAGTATACAATTTTTCCATTGACCATGGTAAGTTTTACTGGTCTCGCATAGCCAATTGTACCAAGAAATGATGCTGGATCTAATAATGCACCAGCAAATTCCAATTTGTTTACATCCAAAGCGAATAAATCAGCGGCCTTGCCAACCGTTAGTGAGCCAATATCAGTTCGGCCCAAAACTTTGGCACTACCATTCGTAGCAATTTTCAGAACATCATACCCAGTCGGTGCTAGGTTACTAGAATTCAAACGGTGCAATAGATATGCAATACGAATTTCAGACAACAAGTTAGAAGCATCATTGCTACCACAGCCGTCAACACCTAGTCCCAGAGGAACCTCATGTTTGAGCATCAAGGGGACCTTGCAAACACCAGATGACAATTTCATATTGGATACTGGGCAATGGCAAACACCTGTTTGAGTTTCTCCTAGGAAAGCTACTTCTTCATCGGTAAAATGTATTCCATGCGCATACCAGACATCCGGACCTGTAAATCCACACTCATGCGCCCAAGCTAATGGACGCTTACCATAGGTTTCCAAACAGTATTTTTCCTCGTCAATTGTCTCACATAAATGTGTATGTAATCGTACACCCTTTGCTCTAGCAAGTTTAACCGATTCCACCATTACTTCCGTATCTACAGAAAACGGAGAGCAGGGAGCCACAGCCACTTGTCTCATTGAAAAATCACTTGCATCGTGATATGTATCGATAAGACGTTCGCAGTCATCTATAAACTGCTGGGTAGTTTCTCCCAATTCATCGGGAGGAAGGCCTCCGTTCTTCTGAGTGCGGGTAAAACAACTTCTGCCTGCGTAAAAACGAATACCTAGTTCTTCGGCAGCATCCATCTGACGATCAATTAAATCTCGTCCCTTTCCTTGTGGGAATGCAAAATGTTGGTCAAAGTTTGTCGTACATCCATACTTCAATAGTTCTCCCATAGCTACTTGGGAACTAAGATAAATAAATTTTGAATCTACATTTTTCCATACCTCATATAGATACATTAGCCAATCAAAAAGCTCATATGATTGAATTTCAGGGATGTTCCTTGAAAAAGCCTGCAATAAATGGTGGTGTGTATTAATTAAACCTGGATAAATAAATAGATCTTTGGCATCGATGATTTCAGCCTCGTCAGAAGAAATATTTTTATCAATCTGGATAATCCGCTTACCGTCAACCAAAATATCATGTCCATACAACACACGGTCTTGAGCATCACAAGTAATAATCGTTTTACAATTTTTAAATAGTGTTTTTCCCATTTGGTTTTCCTCACTCCTTCAAAAATAGCCTACTGAAGCAACAAATTATAGTTTTATTTAGTGACAGGTGGTTGCGGACTGTCATTCATTTCATCTTCATTATTCTTTATGCCTAAAATTTCATAGGGGGAGGGAGGAGGAGCCGCACCATACATTGGTGCGGTTCCATTTCCCAAATTACCAATCTTAGAATTGGCAAAGCTTTTTGATTAATTTCATTAATTGAACAATTTAATTTTGATGATCCGGCAAGATTTCCTCGTCCATTGAATTCAATGGTACCTTGGCAGGACTTTACATGTTATGCATATATCACACTTGTCATAAATACAAATAACCCGTCAACATATGTATGTGCGGGCCTTAGTTTTATTTACTGACAGGTGGTTGCGTACTGTCATTCAAGTCCAATACAATTTTTTATCCCCTCAAGAATTTTCTACACTTTACTCTCGAGTCTTCGGTATAAGCAAATCTCCCCTCCTTTTATCTTAAATCTATCATCAAACTTATAATTATGTATATTGGCTTTTGGCTCCAAAATCGCCTTTGCCCGTATTAACAATACGCTATTAATTTTTAGCACAATAACAATATTTTTTTGAGCTTTTTAACAACCTTGTTATTGCCTCTAATAAAATATGTATTTTTTCTCATATAAAGTTGCTCGCCTCCATTGGTGGACACGAAACAAAAATTATATCAGCAAAAGTGTTCTGTGCTACTTTCCACATTCAATACCGATGCATCCTCTTCGGATTTCTTTAATCTACTGCAACATTTTCTTAAGGAAAGTAGAGTCACCTGCTTGAGGGCTAATGGAAAAGCCTTGCGATGCTTCCCTTTTGACTAAGTAAGAGGTTGTTTCACTATCTTTCCGTGGATAAACCACCTTTCAATACAAAAAAAGACAGGGCCTCGTGTTTGTGGCAAACTAAAAATGCAATAATTGGCAATCAAAAATACAACGGATGGCAAAAAAAGTAATTGCCAGTACAGACCTAACCAAATAACCTTTTAAGTGACTAAGCTTAAAGGGAGGAAAGGAAGTGCTGACAATTACCCACATCAATTATATACGAGAACTCTATCATGTTGAAGGACTTAGATATAGTGAAATCGTAAAACGGACAAATTGCAATTATCGCACTGTTAAGAAATACATCGAGAAAGAGGACTACAACGAGAACAATCATAAAGTACAACGAAAGAAGCGGAGTGATTCCATACGCCCCATCGTTCGCGAGATACTCTTAGAAGACCTGGAACGCCATCCAAAGCAAAGGCACACTGCCACCAGGATTTACGCCCGCCTTTCGGAGGAATATCCAGACAAATTGAAAGTCTCTGAGAGAACCGTACGAACGGTGGTCAAGGAAGAAAAACAGAAGGTCTATGGCAACAAGAAAGCCTACCTAGATCTGCAACATCCTGGAGCAGAAGCTCAGATAGATTTCGGGATGGTCAAGGTCTACGAAGATGGCGTACTCAAAAAACTCCATGAGCTCGTGCTGTCGTTTCCCTATTCCAATGCTAGGTTGCTTCAGATAACCAGAAGCGAAACCAGGGAATCCCTGATGGAAGCCATGGTAGATATTTTCAGGCACATAGGCTGTGTACCCCGATGCATCTGGTTTGACCAGATGGCAGCAGCTGCCATCCGGAAGAAGGATGACAAAGGGAAACCGGAAGTGACTGAACAATTCCTTCGATTCGCCATGCATCATGGTTTCGAAGTTAGGTTCTGCAACCCGAATAGCGGCCACGAGAAAGGTAACGTCGAAAACAGCGTCGGGTATCTTAGAAGGAACCTCTTGGTTCCTGAGCCACGGTTCACATCCCTTGAGGACTACAACAAATCTCTGTTACAACGGGCGGCCGCTCTGATGCAGAAAAAGCATTACCAAAAAGAAGAAACCATCGCCGAACTGTTTGAGGCGGAAAAGGAGAAATGTTCTCCTCTTCCTAGGGTGGTATTCGATACTGCCCGCTACGAAATTAGACGAGTCAACAAATATGGCTATATCCAGTACGAAAAGGTTACCTACTCCGTTTCACCCAAGTGCGTCGGAGACCATGTGAGTTTAAGGGTTACAGCTACACGCATAGAAATATTCACTAAGGATCTACAAAAGAAACTGTGCTCGCATACTAGGAGCTACATAAAAGGTTCTGAATCCATCCACTGGGTGGACTTCATCGATGTAATGAAGACCAGGCCTAGAGCGCTCAAATATTCCGGTATCTATGGTCTTCTCCCAACCAACTGGCAGACTTATCTGGAAAGCTGCGACAATGCAGAGCTCAAGGAGTCCCTGGGCATACTCAGGATGATTATGCTGACAGATGATTTGGCTTTTGCTAAGAAGGTCATGGATGCGGCTGGTAAGCATACAGCCATATCTTCTCAATCACTGTATCTTGCATACAAGAGACTGAAGGAGAATGTCAACACCTTCTGTGGGAGTATAGCGGTTGCTAAAGACCTGCCACCCTACCAGGTAAGCATAGATGCCTACGACTCACTCCTAGGAGGCATGTGTCATGAATGAGCGGATTGAATTCTACCAGAAAAAGCTTAGGCTTTCGCGTTCCTTACATGAGATTTATCCGGAAATTGTTGCAGAAACCCATGAGAAGTTCCTGGAAGAACTACTAGAGAAAATGCACCAGGACCGCTTGGAGAAGCAGCGCCTACGGAACCTTAAGGCTGCAGGCTTCGGAGTACAAAAAACACTGACCGATTACCGATTCGATGACATACAGTTCCCGGAGAGGCTAAATCGCGAGTCTCTCTTGGATTTAAACTTTCTTGAGGACACTCAGAATCTCATCCTATATGGCTCTGTCGGCACCGGCAAGACGCACCTTGCCATTGGGCTTGGTGTGAATGCCATTAACCAAGGTAGGAAAGCAGTTTTCTACCGGGTGCATGACTTAATCCAATTACTGGAAGAGGCCAAAGGTCGAAAGCTAGCCTCGCTCTACAAGAAGATTGACGATGCGGAGCTTCTAATCCTGGACGAATGGGGTTATCTCCCTTTGCACCAAGAAGGCGCCCGGCTCCTTTTCGACATCGTATCCAGATGCTACGAATACAAGAGCATCATAATTACGACCAACATTGAATTTAGCAAATGGAAGGGCTTCCTGTTTGATGAAAAGCTGACAGCAGCCATTGTGGATCGCTTGGTCCACCACTCCCATATGCTTTTATTTACAGGTGAAAGTTACCGTATGCGTAACTCCCTGATGAAGTAGTTTTAGTAGGTTTGTACGAATTGTACTTATGATTGCCAAAAGTTGTATTTTCTACTTGCCAAACACAGCCTCGCCTGTCTTAGAAATGGTTTACAATTTAAAAACCGAGTGGACTATTCTTTAGCCCACTCGGTTTTACACTATTGATACTGGTTTTGCCAATCTAGAGCTAGCAATAGTAGTTCCATCTTTTGCTGATTATTCTGAAGTGTAGTTTTATACAAGGTCTGCTCAGCGCTAAGTAGACTATCTAGTGATACTTCGCCTAAGGAATATTTTAATTCTTGTAAACGGTAAATATCTTCTTGGTAAGCTAGGTTTGCTTCACTTTCTAGATAGCTCCGATTCTTTTCCTGTAAGTTGTAGTAATCACTATATATGGATAGCCAAGTCTGGTTGAGGCTTTCTTGATAACTATTCTCCGCCTGATCATATTGGTATTTGTATTGTTCGTAATCTTTGTTTACTTTTCTATAAATATTAAGGAAACTTTCGTACTGAAGTGCTTCTAAGTCAAGCTCTTCTGCAGCCGATTTGACTGTGAAACTTTCTTCCACTACTTCGCCAAATTCAGAAGGATTAACAAATTCCGTAAGATCTGGTATTGAAAGATTTGTCCAAGT
Source organism: Clostridia bacterium (assembly GCA_016887505.1). Lineage (NCBI taxonomy): Bacteria > Bacillati > Bacillota > Clostridia > Clostridia bacterium. The sequence continues at coordinate 1,048,358 of CP069393.1, forward strand.
TCCTTCCGACTGAACATCTTCATCATAGGATAGACCTAGAAACAAATACCACTCCATTTGTTTAATGTGTAAGCTTTCTTTTTGAGTTTGCATATCGTTTTCTGCTTCCACAAGGCTATTCTTTGCTTGAACCACATCAAGCGATGTTGCATCGCCCAGTTGATACTTAAGATTCACAATTTTCAAGCTATCTTGAGCTCGGGTATAAGAAGTTGTCGCACTTTCTAAATTATCCTGAGCAAGAAGCAATTGATAAAACTTTTGGGTCGCATCATAGGAAATTTGTTCCTTTGCAGACTCATACTCTTCAATAGCCTTATCATAATCTAACTGAGCCGACATGATGTAGTATTGATTGTTAATCAATGCTCTTTTCAGATTGTCCATACTACTCGTATTCAGTTCACCTCGTTGTAATTCGTTATATTGATCTTGTGCTTCGTCCAAAGCCTGTTTGCTCAGCTCTACTTTGTCATAAATAAGAGCCAAATCTTCAGAATGTTCCAGAGTGTATTCGATGGATTCCTCTAGACTCAAACTATCTGGCGTTAGCTCAATATCCGCTTCCTCTGCTAAAGCAATTGGTGTCAAGATACCTAGACTCATTATAAGGCTCCCGAGGAGTATTGCCACCGTCGTTTTTTTAACAAATTTATTCATATCGTTTCCTTTCTATTCATAGCGCAAAGCATCAACTGGTGCCAAAGATGATGCACGATAGGCTGGATAAATTCCAAAGAACACACCCAATAAACTGGAGAAACCGACTGCCAATCCGATAGCCCAGAATGAAATCACCAGCGGAACACCTACTATGGGTGTGGTCCAAGCCAGTATTGCAATGCCAATGAGAACGCCTAGGGCCCCACCAAGTCCTGTAATAACAATGGACTCAATAACAAATTGAATTAAGATATCGCCTCGTTTAGCTCCAATTGCCTTTCGAATACCAATTTCTCTCGTTCTCTCAGTTACACTGACCAACATTATATTCATTACGCCTATTCCACCAACCAATAGTGAAATAGCTGCAATCGCCACTAAAACCAACGTCAAGGTACTCATAACGGTTTCCATCATATCTGCAATGCTAGATAAAGAAAATGTCCGATAATCTTCCTCACCTTCATTATTGTGAATTTTCTCCAATGTCTCAACAATGGCTTCACTATCTTCTGTTATTGAATCTGAATCCATAAGATCTATTTCCAATTTATTGAAAGTACCACTGTATGTTGGAAAACTCGTATAGGGCACATAAATGGTTTTGTTGGTATCATCCGTATACGCACCACTGTCTTCATCAGACTCATATATACCAATGATTGTATACTCTCGCTTATATCCACCATAATCAATCAATATCGTTTCACCTACTGCATCTTCCGTGCCAAATATATCCGCTGCAAATAAATTGTCCAAAACGATAATGTCAGATTTTCTTGTTACATCTTCATCAGTGAAATAATCACCATACATAATATCTAAATCGTATATTTCATCATAATCTCCATTTGTACCAGTAGCATTGATGGTATAGTCTTCGCGATTTAACGTATAACTTCCAGTTTCACTCATGCTTGGGGATATTAGATTAATACGGTCAGCATAAGCTAGCTTTAACATGCTGATATCTTCTTCTGTGAATTCTACGCTACGTGCTACCTGGCCTGAAATTGACACGGACAGGCGATTCGCGCCCGAAGAAGCAAACTGTTCCTCAATGGATTGACTTTGCCCTTCCGAAAATCCAATAATAACGATTACGGAGGAAATACCAATTATGATTCCAAGCATTGACAAAGCAGTTCTAGTCTTACTACTCCAAAGGCTATATAAAGCACTTTTAATTAATTCAAATAGCTTCATCTAGGCCAACTCCAATCTAATCTGCTTCATCTGTTCATCAGCTAAAATCATCCCGTCCTTAAAAGTAATAACTCTTTTTGTATGTACAGCTACCTCAGGCTCATGTGTAACCATAACAATAGTTACACCCTTATCATTAATATCCTGAAAAACTTTGAGAATTTCATCACCGGAAGCCGTGTCCAAATTTCCTGTCGGTTCATCTGCTAAAAGAATAGCCGGTTCATTAGCCAAAGCACGAGCTATAGCCACTCGTTGCTTCTGTCCTCCAGACATCTCTGTAGGTTTATTCTTTGCTTTTTCTACCAAACCAACTTGGTCCAGTAGATCTAACGCACGAGTTCTTCTCTCTGTTTTTTCTATCCCAGCATACATCATAGGGAGTTCCACATTTGCGAGCGCTGTCAATTTCGGTAAAAGATTGTAGGATTGGAATACGAATCCTATCTTTTCGCAACGAATACTCGAAAGAGTCTTGTTTTTCACATCAGACATATTAATACCATCTAATACATATTCGCCATCATCAAAAACATCCAAACATCCTAAAATATTCATCAGAGTAGATTTTCCAGAGCCTGAATGTCCCATGATGGAAGTGTACTCCCCTTTTTTAATTTCAAAAGAAACATCTTTTAATGCCTGAAAACTGATAGAGCCTGTATGATACGTCTTATTGATTTTGTTTACTTTAATCATTCTGCTTTCCTCTCAGGACGTTCACCACCAGCAGTTCCACCACCTGCGCCTGCACCAGGCATCATCATCAAACTAGTATCGCCTTCTGATGTCGTTGACTCGCTGCTAAGTGTTATTGCTTCCTCTAATGTCATACCATCCTGCATAGTAGATAAAGCTGTGCGAATTATTTTTTGACCAACCAATTCATCATTCATGATTTGTGTATACAGGACATCCTCGTATCCAGTCTCCACGCTTTGCATTTTTAAAGTATTATCATCCTGCACCAAAAATATTACATCTTGTTCATTGATTGTTCGAATTGCCGTATATGGTACTACCGTTACATCGTTTAGATCCACAGAGTTAATACTTACTTCCACCGAATAACCAGGAATTAATGCGTCATCTGCCTCATTAAGTTCAATGACTGCTTCCACCGTAGACACAGTCCCACTAGTGGCAACAGGAGCAATCGATACCACAGTGCCTTCATAATCCTTATCCAATGCTGAAACAGTAACTGTCGCAGAACTGCCAACTGATACAAAAGGAATATCATATTCCTCGATATCGGCAGTTAAAGTCATCTTCTCTGAAACTGCAATTACTGCAATCTCGGAATCCTCCAAGACCTTATCTGAAACTGATGGAACCATGTTAAGTAAAGTTCCACTAGCCACAGCCTTTACTTCCATGTTGTCATAATCCTCGTTTAGTCGTTCTAGAGTATTCTTTTTAGTTAAATATGCATTATAACTTTTTGATAATGTCTCTTGTTTAGATAGTACTTCATTTTGTGTAACACCGCCTTCGGCATAAAGAGTCTCTGCAATATCTGCATTGCGTTTTGCAGTTTCGTAGCTACTATATGCATCTGAAAGAGAAATCGTTGCATCCTCAATATCTTCAGCTATATCATCTCTTTCAAGGCGCAACAAAATCTGTCCTTCCTCAACATATTCTCCTTCTTCTACTAAAACTTCTTCCACAATCCCGTCTGTTTCCATATAGACACTCTCTGACTCCATTTCGAGAAAACCATCTGCGTAGATTTCATCTGAAATATCCATTTGTGAAACTACTCCAATTAGGTTTTCCTGCCCAATGTTGTCGGATACTGTGGCAGTGCTACTATTGTTGCGGAACATGTTCCAGCCAAACAAGCCACCTATAACAATTACTATGATCACGATAGCAATAATCCACTTTTTCTTTTTACTCTTTTTTGTCATTTATATTTCTCCCGTCGTTTTCTTTAAAGTGTATTCTTTAATTATTACAAAATTGTGACAGTTTTATTACAATAGACCACTAGTAGAACTGCTTCACTCTATAAAACCGCCTTCTAAAAAAGCTCAGGCGGTTTATATCTACTACATTATATTTTGTTTGAAAAGCACTCCTTCTTCAGCTTTTCAATATCGATTAGCGGTAAAATTTTAACTGCAATTTCCATCAATAGACGGTTATTGGGTAGATCCAAATTAATGTGGCATAGTTTCTCAATTATTTTAATCCTATATCGGATCGTATTGGGGTGTACATACATCTCTGCTGCAGCTACTCGATGTTTATAATTTGAATGAATCAAGCATTTCAATGTTTCGACCAAATTTGAATTGTGCTCCGCATCGTTCAGCATTAGCGGTTGTAGATAATCCTCATAGAATCGATACATTTCTGCATCCAAATCAGTAGATAAAAGCAAGCGGTAAAATCCCAAATTATTAAAATCATACACACTACTATCTAAATCACAGCATGCTCCAATCCGGATTGCACCTTTGGCTTCGCTATAACTTTTTGCAATATTGCTATAGTCGCCCGGTCTACCGATACCCACAAATACTGTTGAATCCCCATAATCTTCGGATACCTTATTTCGTAAACTTTCAGCCTTTTCTATGGTTTCCTGATTGTACTCAGAAAGCACCGCATAATACTTGGCATCCATCAAGCCTTGAACCACATCATTTCCAAAAATAATCTTCCCTTGGTATTCCAAAGCTTCTTCATCAATTGTTTCTAGTTCAACATCCAAACGGTAAACTAACACTACTCCTTCTCTTGGTATACAATAATTCAGTTTTTTAGCCTGGTTTATTGCTTCTTCAAAACTGTAATCCCCTTTGAAAAGGCCTTCTAAAAATTTACGTTTATGCTTCCTTTGAATTGCAATCAACGATTTGATGAAATTTGCTTCTAACGCACAAACAGATGCTGCATAATCTAACAATCTTTCTTCTTCAAGAGAAAATTCTTTTTCTCCTTTCAAAAGGATAATATGCCCTCCATCTTTATCCTGTGTATGAATTTTCGCCCCTAGCCATTCTTTCTTTTCACCTCCACATTCACGGGTATAGGCTTCTACATCTTGGCACTTTATTTCTCTTTTGTCATTTATAAACCACAGGCGCTGATCTAGTAAATAGCTTGGAATTTCAAAATCGGAGGGGGCTACATATTTATTCTCACCGAAAAGCAAGACTACCTGAAGTCCTGTGTACTTATTTAGCATTTCTGCTATGCCTGCGAGTCCATCAACATACAAGGCATTATTGATTTCCTTAAACCCCTTTTGAAGTCTTCTGGTTTTATATGAACTAATAAAATCGCTGATTTCAACATATGAAAAACCGTTTTTCAAAATTATGATGGGTAGTCCAACTCTATTGGCGGTGTCTTTAATCGCTCTTGGCAATTGATTGTCAAAATATCGCAAGGTCATGGCCAAGCCGGAGGCACCATGCTCTGCCAATTTTTGCACAATATTCATCTGCATTTTTTCACCACTTTTTAGACAGTATCCAGTACTTAGAATCAGTTCTCCACCTTTTAAGTAACCTACGCCATCCGGAGAATCTAGCACAGTAACGGATAGAATAGGATTTTCAATACCACCTTCACCCGCCACTAATTGGGTACCTTGAAAAAACTTGCATTCTAGCAAATCTTTGATTGTCATGTCTGTCATGTATGACCTCCTTGCAAGGGAAACGCGGTTGCTAAATTTAGAAAAATGCATATTATGATTATTAAATATATATAGTTTACAAGCCACCCTGCCCCTAAAATAATTGCGTCAATAATTGCAAATAAAACGATCAAACGATAGATAAATGAAAAATTTCCTTCAACATTCGCTGAATTAATTGGCATGCACAAAATAGTTCTCCATATACTATTTAATATACAGCGCCTTCTATATCAATAATTCGCAGTTTAAATGCTTCGTTCCTTCCTTTTTCAAGAATTATAATTTTATATTTTCACCCTATAGAAAAACCGCAGCTATCGAAGACTGCGGCTTTATACAATATTTAATTTTTGTTTGTCGATTAGGGGATAGTCAAACCGACAAGAATTTCAAACTTCTGCAGTGACTGTCCTTAACATGGTTTATCCTTACAATTCAAGGCTATCTGAACTCCATCACATTGAAGTATAACTACCTAGATTGTCGCCTCTTGTGAGACTATTCAAATACTTTGCCAAGAGGCATTCCGTATCCAATAAGCTCTTCTCTGATTCGATCCACTCTTGCCTTATATTCTGGTGAAGGCTCTTGCTTTTCTAAATCATAGCACTCATAGATACTTTGTCCTTTTGGAGGTTGACTTAATTGTTCTTCGTACAGCGGTAATACTTTCTTAGCTACTTCATTGGCTTTTTCTCTTGTCATGCCGGCACATGATTTAAATACCTCACCAACCCACCAGCACTCTTGTGGAGTAATGTAGTCAGTGTATCGTCCACCTGCAGATCTAGGTTGAGTAGTCTTAGACGCGCCCGATACGCAATGGTTCATATTGCCTACTGCAGATTCATACAAGAACATATCCGTATTCGGACCAGCAGTCTCATTTACAATTTTATTCCGCATGAACTTGGTGTTTCGGCTAACAGCTTGTGTGCCAACAGAATTACCCCATAAAGCTTTACGTCCACAGTTACCAAATAATTTCAAGTCATATACGTAAGAACTTACATAATCAGCTTGCATGATGGTAAATAGCAGAATTTCAGTTGCAATATTTGCTAAAACAGCACCTTCAACTGGGCCAGCATATCCACCGATATATGAGAATCCACCAACTCGTAATTTATGTCCATAGTTTAATCCTTGAATAATTCGGTGGAAGTTACTGAATGTACATTTTAACTCAACCGGGCATAAAGACATTGTATTATTGCCATATCCTGGTAGTGCAGGCGCACCACCTAAATGACCATACTCTGTACAAGCACCTGCTACACCGGTTAATGACATGCCTTCTCTGCCAGCTCTCCAAAGTGCTTCTTTTTTTAGTTGTGATTCATAATGGCCCATCAAGGTTTCATAAGGGGAACCGGAACGAACTTTTCTTCCATAAACAGTTGATAGAGTAGGTCCATGGAGTACATCGACCAATTTAGGGTATCTGATGATTCCTTCCACCAACGGTAGATATAGTTCCTCAGAACATACCAAACCTAGAGATGCACACATAAGTGGCTCAGTGGGATCTTCGGGACGTCTAGGACGCATCACTACTTGATCTTTTCCAGTACCCATCAAGTTTTCTCTCTGATAATTCTTTACAGTATCTTGATATTCTTCTTCTGTAATTTTAATGATTCGTTCTGTATCTTCACAAAAAAGACCAAGTTCTAATGCCAATTCTTTACCAGCAACCCAAAAACGGTCTGCTAATTCATCGCTACAGTTGATCGGATTTTCAGGGTCATACGTTTTTTCCAATCCATGTTCTTTCAACTTATTCCGAATTGCAGTTGGAATCGTTCTGATATCCCATTCTTTCAAAGTTGTAACTGGACCAGTATATGCCTTGTCCAAACTATCCATTATATTTTGTACTTTTCTACTCATACTCATGATTTTATCCTCCTAATCCCTAACCTAACCTTGGTGCTCAGAATCTAGAATAATGGTTTCTTCCAATGGTGATCCCTCAATTGTCATAAGTTTCTTGAAGAGCTCCACTGCATCAAAGGCATTCCTGCCCCAGCCATCAGCTCCGATTTTTTTAGCGAAATCCGTAGTAACCGGTCCACCACCAACTACATAAAAATACTTATCTCTTTTTCCAGTATCTCTAAGATAAGCTACTACGTCTTCTAAGAATGGCAATGATGTTGTGAGTAGAGTTGATTGTGCAATAATATCAGCGTCTACTTCTTCAGCCTTCTTAATAATCTCTTTAAAGGGAACATCTATTCCCAAGTCATATACTTCGAAGCCATTTACACCCAGTAGAGCCGATACTACATTTTTACCGATATCATGTACATCGCCTTCAGCCTGTGCCATCACAACAGTACCTCTTTTTTGAGAAACACCACCGTCTGATTTAATTCTTTCAAATATTAAATCAACTACCTTTTTCATCGCATCACCTGCGATTACCAATTCAGGCAAGTAAGCATCACCATCGTCATAGCGCTTATTAATAATATCCATACCAGCGGTACCACCTTGGTTCAGTATATCCATAGGTGCCATACCTTCATCAAACGCTGCATGAACGTATTTTATAGCATCCTCTTCATACCCCTCGGCAATCGCATAGCTCAGCTTTTCCATCAACTCTTTAGACACAATAACATCCTCCTTAGTACTTTATTTGTCACTTTCAGTGTTACGAGGAACTATTCCTTACATCTAATATTATTCACTTTTTCGCATTTATTATCGTTCACCACAAATACAAATCATCAGAGTGTTTTACGCTAATATGCATCACTTTATTGACCATTTTAACAAATTGTTATTTTTACTTTACTTTTTAGTTTAATCAGATGTAAAAGTATATCCAATAAACCAAATAGATAGTCAACAACTCATTTTTTGAACGAATAAAAATAGACATAAAAAAAAACGAGCAAAACTCGTTCCTAAGATTAATTCTAACAAGGCCGAATCGTATGGCTCTATGCTCAATCACTGAAAAGCATACTTTCCTGTTTGAAATAGTCTTCTTTCCATATAAAATTTTGGTAACCACACATCCATATGTAAAACTGCATAAAAAAAAGGAACGAGCCAAAGCTCGTCCTTTAAAATTAATTCTGGCAACGTCCTACTCTCCCGGGGCCAATGCCCAAGTACCATCAGCGCTGAAAAGCTTAACTTCCGTGTTCGGAATGGTTACGGGTGGTTCCTTTTCGCAATCATCACCAGAAATTGTTATCCTATTTACATACCTTGCAATTGGGTTTTCTTGTTCTTTGAAAACTACACAGCTTTCGTAAAGCAGTACTAAAAGTTATCTTTCCTTTAAGTGGCTTCTGGTGAAGCCCTCGACCGATTAGTATTGGTCAGCTGCATGCATTACTGCACTTCCACTCCCAACCTATCAACCAGATCTTCTCTCTGGGGTCTTACTGGATTAACTCCATGGGAAACCTTGTCTTGAAGTAGGCTTCGCGCTTAGATGCTTTCAGCGCTTATCCTTTCCGAACGTAGCTACCCAGCTATGCCCTTGGCAGGACAACTGGTACACCAGCGGTTCGTCCACTCCGGTCCTCTCGTACTAGGAGCAGCTCTCCTCAAGTTTCCTACGCCTGCGGCGGATAGGGACCGAACTGTCTCACGACGTTCTGAACCCAGCTCGCGTACCGCTTTAATGGGCGAACAGCCCAACCCTTGGGACCTACTACAGCCCCAGGATGCGATGAGCCGACATCGAGGTGCCAAACCTCCCCGTCGATGTGAACTCTTGGGGGAGATAAGCCTGTTATCCCCGGGGTAGCTTTTATCCGTTGAGCGATGGCCCTTCCACTCGGAACCACCGGATCACTAAGCCCGACTTTCATCCCTGCTCGACCCGTCAGTCTCGCAGTCAAGCTGGTTTATGCCTTTACACTCTGCGGATGATTTCCAACCATCCTGAACCAGCCTTTGGGCGCCTCCGTTACTCTTTGGGAGGCGACCGCCCCAGTCAAACTGCCCACCTGACACTGTCCCATGACCGGATCACGGCCACTGGTTAGAAGTCCAATACACTAAGAGTGGTATCCCACCGGTGACTCCACACATACTAGCGTACATGCTTCCAAGTCTCCCACCTATGCTGTACATAGTGTATCGAAATTCAATGTCAGGCTACAGTAAAGCTCCACGGGGTCTTTCTGTCCTGCCGCAGGTAACCAGCATCTTCACTGGTACTACAATTTCGCCGAGTCCTTCGTTGAGACAGTGCCCAGATCGTTACGCCTTTCGTGCGGGTCGGAACTTACCCGACAAGGAATTTCGCTACCTTAGGACCGTTATAGTTACGGCCGCCGTTTACTGGGGCTTCAGTTCTATGCTTCTCCCGAAGGATAACATTTTCCCTTAACCTTCCAGCACCGGGCAGGCGTCAGCACCTATACATCATCTCATCGATTTAGCAGGCACCTGTGTTTTTGGTAAACAGTCGCCTGGGCCAATTCTCTGCGGCCCCTCAATGCTCAGAGCGTGCGCTCTTTACACCGGGGGGCACCCCTTCTCCCGAAGTTACGGGGTCATTTTGCCGAGTTCCTTAACGAAGGTTCTCTCGCGCGCCTTAGGATTCTCACCCTTCCTACCTGTGTCGGTTTACGGTACGGGTACCTGTACTCCTCGTTAGAAGCTTTTCTTGTCAGTGTGGGGTCAGCTGCTTCGCTACTTAATTTCGCTCGGCGTAACATCTCAGGTTTATGTGATGCGGATTTTCCTACATCACACCCTACTTGCTTGCACGCACATATCCATCAGTGCGCCATGCCTACCCTCCTGCGTCACTCCATCCTCAAATGGCGTACAGGTAGCATTGAAATATCAATCAATTGTCCATCGCCTACGCCTTTCGGCCTCAGCTTAGGTCCCGGCTTACCCTGGGCGGACGAGCCTTCCCCAGGAAACCTTAGGTTTTTGGCGGGGGAGATTCTCACTCCCCTTATCGCATACTTATACCGGCATTCTCACTTCTGTGCTCTCCAAGTCGCCTTACAGCTTCCCTTCTCCGCACACAGAACGCTCCCCTACCCATTAATAAATTAATGCCAAAGTTTCGGTGTTAGACTTGAGCCCCGTTACATTTTCGGCGCAGGGCCACTCGACCAGTGAGCTATTACGCACTCTTTAAATGATGGCTGCTTCTAAGCCAACATCCTGGTTGTCTGGGCGTCCCTACATCCTTTTCCACTTAGTCTATACTTGGGGACCTTAACTGTTGGTCTGGGCTGTTTCCCTCTCGACTACGAACCTTGTCACCCGCAGTCTGACTCCCGGCTATAATTTATGGCATTCGGAGTTTGATAAGATTCGGTAACCCTTTAGGGCCCCTAGTCTATTCAGTGCTCTACCTCCATAAATCTCAACGCCGAGGCTAGCCCTAAAGCTATTTCGGGGAGAACCAGCTATCTCCGAGTTCGATTGGAATTTCACCCCTATCCACAGGTCATCCGCTCACTTTTCAACGTAAGTCGGTTCGAGCCTCCACGAAATTTTACTTCCGCTTCACTCTGCCCATGGATAGATCACTCGGTTTCGGGTCTGCAGCACCAAACTTTCGCCCTATTCAGACTTGGTTTCCCTTCGGCTCCGTGCCTGAAGCACTTAACCTCGCTTGATACCACAACTCGCCGGTCCGTTACACAAAAAGTACGCTGTCACTTTCGCTCCAACTGTTTGTAAGCACATGGTTTCAGGTTCTATTTCACTCCCCTCCCGGGGTCCTTTTCACCTTTCCCTCACGGTACTGGTTCACTATCGGTCACTAAGGAGTATTTAGCCTTGGGGGGTGGTCCCCCCGGGTTCCCACCGAGTTTCACGTGTTCAGTGGTACTCAGGATACTGCTAAGGTGCCTTCGGCTTTCGTCTACGAGGCTCTCACTCTCTTTGGCCAGATTTCCCAATCTGTTCGACTAACCTAATTCAATCCCATATTGCAGTCCTACAACCCCAGAATCTCTTCTGGTTTGGGCTATTTCCATTTCGCTCGCCGCTACTTAGGAAATCGAGTTTTCTTTCTCCTCCTCCGGATACTTAGATGTTTCAGTTCTCCGGGTTCGCTCCTCTATGGCTATTTGATTCACCATAGGGTTATATGATATTACTCATATAGGGTTTCCCCATTCGGATATCTCTGGATCAATGCCTGCTTGCGGCTCCCCAAAGCTTTTCGCAGCTTACCACGTCCTTCATCGCCTCTTAGTGCCAAGGCATCCACCATATGCTCTTACTAGCTTCACCTTTGTGTATGTTTCTTGTTTAAATTGCCTCTTAATGGTATAAGATTTCTTTTATTACTTTATTTACTCTTGCTAAATTGCTTAAAAAAAACTGCATTCACATGCGTATGTTTTTCTTGAGTTTTTTTGCTTTACTTTCGCTATGTAGTTTTCAAAGAACAAGTTTTCAAGAACATTCAGTCCTTGAAAAGTGAACAGTGAATTAAGCCCGATTACGACCTAGAAGTCTCCATCGCCTCACGCAATGGATGGTCTCCTTAGAAAGGAGGTGATCCAGCCGCACCTTCCGATACGGCTACCTTGTTACGACTTCACCCCAGTCATCAACCCCACCTTAGGCGGTTTGCTCTCCGAAGAGTTACTTCCCCGACTTTGGGTGTTGCTAACTTCCGTGGTGTGACGGGCGGTGTGTACAAGGCCCGGGAACGTATTCACCGCAGTATGCTGACCTGCGATTACTAGCGATTCCGACTTCATGCAGGCGAGTTGCAGCCTGCAATCCGAACTGAGAGACACTTTCTGGGATTCGCTTCACCTCGCGGCTTCGCTGCCCTCTGTATGTCCCATTGTAGCACGTGTGTAGCCCAAATCATAAGGGGCATGATGACTTGACGTCGTCCCCACCTTCCTCCGGTTTGTCACCGGCAGTCTCGTATGAGTCCTCAACTTAATGGTAGCAACATACGATAGGGGTTGCGCTCGTTGCGGGACTTAACCCAACACCTCACGGCACGAGCTGACGACAGCCATGCACCACCTGTCTCCTTGTCCCGAAGGACTTCCTGCATTACACAGTAATTCAAGGGATGTCAAGATTTGGTAAGGTTCTTCGCGTTGCGTCGAATTAAACCACATGCTCCACCGCTTGTGCGGGCCCCCGTCAATTCCTTTGAGTTTCAATCTTGCGATCGTACTCCCCAGGCGGAGCACTTAATGCGTTAGCTGCGGCACAGAAGGGGTCGATACCTCCTACACCTAGTGCTCATCGTTTACGGCGTGGACTACCAGGGTATCTAATCCTGTTTGCTCCCCACGCTTTCGCGCCTCAGCGTCAGGTATGAGCCAGAAAGTCGCCTTCGCCACTGGTGTTCCTCCTAATATCTACGCATTTCACCGCTACACTAGGAATTCCACTTTCCTCTCTCATCCTCAAGTCATCCAGTTTCAAATGCAAGGCCGAGGTTGAGCCTCGGTTTTTCACATCTGACTTAAATAACCGCCTACGCGCCCTTTACGCCCAGTAATTCCGGACAACGCTCGCTCCCTACGTATTACCGCGGCTGCTGGCACGTAGTTAGCCGGAGCTTCCTCTATAGGTACCGTCATCTCATAGGCTATTAACCTATAAGCCTTCGTCCCACTTGACAGAACTTTACGACCCGAAAGCCTTCATCGTTCACGCGGCGTTGCTGCGTCAGGGTTTCCCCCATTGCGCAATATTCCCCACTGCTGCCTCCCGTAGGAGTCTGGGCCGTGTCTCAGTCCCAGTGTGGCCGTTCACCCTCTCAGGCCGGCTACCCATCGTCGCCTTGGTAAGCCATTACCTTACCAACTAGCTAATGGGACGCGGGCTCATCCTTTAGCGGGAGCTTCTATAGAGAGGCCTCCTTTCATTTTCCCAAGATGCCTTAGGAAAATCTCATCCGGTATTAGCACCAGTTTCCCGGTGTTATTCCAGTCTAAAGGGCAGATTGCCCACGTGTTACTCACCCGTCCGCTACTAACCATTCTTTTCTTCACCCGAAGGATTCAAAAAGGTGGTCCGTTCAACTTGCATGTGTTAAGCACGCCGCCAGCGTTCGTCCTGAGCCAGGATCAAACTCTCCATCAGATTTTATCTTCAGCGCCGAAACGCTTTAGTATCAGTTTGGAAGTCTAATTCGACTCGTTACTTTTACTCTTTACTCTTTCGAGTATAGTCTTGCTTTTTTTCGATTCATTAATTGAATCGGGCATGTATTTGTTATTCACTGTTCAGTTTTCAAAGACCAAATGTTTCGCACCGTGTTCGTGGCGCTTAATTAATATAGCATAGCAAGGTCATAGAGTCAACTTAAATCATTAAGTTTTCTTTCTTTTCTTTAAAAAGCAGTGCCACTGTACAGTGGCACTGTCTAAACTCCCTGCTTACTTAATTTTAGCAAACTTTCTCTTACCTACTTGGATTATCATTCCCTTAACTGGAATAATTTCCGCTTTTACATCTGTAACCTTTTCACCATCAATTTTCACCGCGCCCTGCATGGTCATTCTCCGACCATCCGATGTGGATGACACCAGGCCCAGTTCATTTAGAAGCTTAGCAATCCAGATGGCTTCTTTAGGTACCTCGATTTCCTGAATATCATCAGGAATCTGGTTTTTAGCAAATACATTCTTGAAATTCTCCTCGGCTGCATCTGCATCTTCTTTGCTGTGGAACATACCAATAATTTCTTTCGCCAAACGAATCTTATAATCTCTTGGATTCGCACCTTGTTCCATTTCTATTTCCATTTTCTTGATATCTTCAAGACTTACAGGAGTAACCAATTCGAAATAGCGCAAGATTAAGTCATCTGTGATACTCATCGTTTTTCCAAACATATCATTCGGTGCTTCATCAATGCCTATATAATTGCCCAAGGACTTGGACATCTTTTGAACGCCATCCAGCCCTTCTAAAATAGGCATGAAAAGTGCGATCTGAGGTTCTTGTCCATACTCCTTTTGCAATGTTCTACCCATCAAAATATTAAACTTCTGATCTGTTCCACCCAATTCCACATCTGCTTCTAAAGCTACCGAGTCATAGCCCTGCATCAAAGGATAGAAAAACTCATGGATACCAATAGCCTGTCCTGAACGGTAGCGCTTGGTGAAATCATCACGCTCTAGCATCCGAGCTACCGTGTACTTCGCAGAAAGCTCGATAACATCCGTAAATGTCAGTGCTGAAAGCCATTCACTATTAAATCTCATCTCCGTTTTATCTGGATCAAGGATACGGGTAATCTGATCCATATACGTTTTGGCATTATCCTGAACCTGTTGCTCAGTCAGTTGTTTTCTAGTTTCAGATTTGCCTGTTGGGTCACCAATTCTTCCTGTGAAATCACCAATAATGATTGTCACCTGGTGACCTAGATCCTGGAATTGACGCATTTTTTGCAAGACTACGGTATGGCCCAGATGGATATCCGGGGCCGTAGGATCCAAACCTAATTTAATCTTCAAAGGTTTGTTCGACTTAATCGATTTTTCAATCTTGCTTATCAACTCTTTTTCCGGGATGATTTCTATGGCTCCTCTTCTGATAATTTGTAACTGTCTCTCGACTTCTGCTTTGATATCCATATTTCCCCCTCTATCTCAATGGTTGGCACCGTTTGTACACCCATTTTTATACTATTCCATGAATTTTACCACATATTAGCAGGGGTGTGAACAATTTCCGGGTGAATCTCGTCCAATATATTAAGTTTGAAGGCCAAAGACTCGATTAATCTCCCTAAATCTGTAGTGTGGGCTATTTCTTACGGCTATAACTGCTACTATTAATTATAGAGGGGCAAAAACCGTAAAGTTGTCGAAGAACAATCTTTCTTTGGCAATGTATTTCCCCTTCTGCTATAATATCTAGGAGTCAACGATGGAACAATATGTTCCCAGGAGGATACTATGGATAAGAAGAAACCAATTAAGAAACATAGTGCGGTTTCAAAAAAAACGAATAATATGAAAGAAGATGACGTAAAGATCTATACAGGAAATGATGGTCATTCAGCGTCTGAGTCCCCCAAAAACAGGCAAGTGAGAAAAAAACCTACTAATAATAAGAGCAGGAAAAATAAGAAGCACAAAAAATCCAATCGTACTTGGGTAAAAGTGCTTAAGGTTATTTTCCTAGTTCTCGTCGTTGTAGGCCTCATCATTGCAGGTTTTATTACCCGGTATGTATTAACACTAGCTGATGACATCCCCGAATGGGATCAATCAGATATGACCGGAGATCTCACAACCACATTTTACGATGCTGATGGAAATGAAATTGCTGAACGGCATGGAGTCGAGAATCGCTTTCCAGTAGAGTTTGAACTAGTACCCGATGATTTGAAAAATGCCTTTATAGCAAATGAAGATTTATCTTTTTATGATCATATGGGCATCAGTCTAAAAGGTATTCTGCGTTCCGTGGTGGTAAATATTAAAGAACAACGGAAAGCACAAGGCGCTAGTACCATTACACAGTTATTAGCAAGAAACGCCCTGATTGATTCTGATACGCGCTACCAAAAAGATTGGGATCGAAAGATTAAGGAAATCATATTGGCTTTCCAAATTGAAAGTAGATATGAAAAGGATGAGATTTTCGAGCTTTTTCTAAACACCATCCCCTTTGGAGAAGGTGCCTATGGTGTGCAAGCTGCCGCCCAAACTTTCTTTGGCAAGGATGTTCAAGATTTAGATTTAGCCGAATGCGCATTGCTAGCAGGTTTGCCGCAAAGACCCTCTGGATATAATCCATTTGATTATCCTGATTCTGCTTTGGGTAGACGTTCACAAATTCTCCTTAATATGGAAATTAACGGTTTCATTACTACGGCCGAAAAGGATATGGCAAACAACGAGCCCTTGGATTTGGCTCCTGAGCCAACCAGCTACGTCGAAGGCCCCTATCTATTCTTTATCGACTATGCGATGGAAGAAGCAGAAACCATCTTGGAAGACATGGAACTTGACTCGGATATCTATCGCAATGGATATAAGATTTATACTACGATGAACAACTTAGCGCAAACCAATATGGAGGAACTCTTTTTAGACCCAGAGAATTTCCCAGAAGACATGAATGATAAGCAAGTACAAGCGGCAATGGTCATCATTGAACAAGAAACTGGGGAAATTCAAGCAATGATGGGTGGCAGAGAGTATATCTCCCAGCGAGGATTCAACCGTGCTGCTTCGCCTGAGATGAACCGTCAACCTGGTTCATCCATTAAACCAGTCGTTGTTTATGGTCCAGCTTTAGAATATGGTGGCATGTCATCTGGTACTGTAATTGATGATATTCCTGTTTCCATTCCGACTGAACAAGGCCCATATGAGCCGACCAACTACGATGGACGTTATCGCGGATTAATCACCATGCGGGAGGCAGTTCGAAATTCTGTCAATATACCAGCCGTCAAAATTCTGGATGAAATAGGAACGGTAACTGGTTACAATTTTGCTAAAAATCTAGGAATTCCTTTCGAGGAGAATGAGCAATATAACTTATCCATTGCTTTAGGTGGCATGAGTTACGGTTGTAATCCCTTAGAATTGGCCAGAGCCTATGGCGCTTTTGCGAATGAAGGTATTTTAGTAGACAGTTACTCCGTAGCACGCATTGAAACCAAGGATGGGTCTGTGATCTATGAAGCAAATCCACAGAAGAAAGTTGCAATGACTGAAGAGACGGCCTATATCATGAGCGATATGTTGCAGACTGTGGTTAATTATGGTACTGGTTACAATGCTAAGATACCCAACTGGCAAACTGCAGGTAAGACGGGTACCACGCAACTCCCCACATCTACACCAGCAGAAAGAGCCATGTTTGCCGGTCTTACCGGAAACAAGGATGCTTGGTTTGCAGGCTATACCAAAAAATACACATCAGTTGTTTGGATGGGTTTTGATAGCACCGACAAGGACCATTATTTGAAGAAAATTTATGGGGGAAAATATCCCGCATTGCTATTCCAAAAAGCTATGGCACCTTTGCATGAAGACTTGGCACCCATCAACTTTGAACGACCAAGCGATGTTATTTCAGTAGCAATTGATCAAAAGTCAGGTTTATTGCCTAGTGCTCTTACGCCAGCTGACTACATCATTCGGGAACTATTTACAAGAGAAAATGTTCCAACAGAAACATCTGATGCTTGGAAAGAAGCCATTGTTTGTACAGAGAGCCATATGTTGGGCACGTATCTTTGCCCCTCTGTTGAGACCAAGGTTTTCTTGAATCGCGACACTACCTATATGCCAACAGTACCTATTGGTAATATCCAAAGCGCACTCTCTCGGTATGGTGTCAGCAGTGTTGAAAACTTACCGGCAAATGTTATTGAGTCTTTAGTGAAAAATATCATTCCAGAAGATTACAGTCTGATGGCACCAACAGAATATTGTTCTATACATTATGGTGCAGTAGACCAGAACCCAGCATTGCCAGGTGAAGACTTAGTTGAACCGACACAGCCGAGCACGCCGACAGTTAATCCGATTTACTGGGAATACTTCCCAACACAATACAGGCCTAGTAATTACTCGGTACCAAAAGAACCTTCCGATTCAGAAGAACCTTTTGATCCCATGCAACCGCCTGAAGAAGAAATAGAAGAAATTGTTCCAGACCAAGAAAATGACGAAATTATCGAAGGTTCGGATCAAAATTCTGGCATCAATATCTTCAAGAATGTACGTATCCGCGGTACTATTGCAGGAGCCAAATTGGAATGGGATTTGGATAAGGATTATCAAGATGATGATTGGGAATTTGTGGTTTGGAAACAAGCTGACAACGACCTCGACCCATATATCTTGGCAACTACATCCGTTAGGGAACTTCAAGATAGTGAGGTAGAAGCAGAGCATACTTACTATTACTTGATACAAGCTACTAGAGATGGTGATAGCACAGTTTATTCTTCCACAACGTACAAAATTATATATTAAGTCATATAAAAAAAGCCGCGTTCTCTTTTATAGGAGAACGCGGCTTTTTCTTTTGCAATAACTCTTCATCCTGAAAATCCAGAAATTAATTTACTTTTAGGCCCAACACAGTTTCATCTATTTATTACTCAAATACGCTATCGTAACTCCACTTCCACCAGCATTTTGTTCAGCCATTTCATACTTTTGAATACTCCTGTGCTCCTTCAAGTACTCCGTTGTAAATCGCTGTAAGGCTCCCGTTCCTTTTCCGTGTATAATACGCACATTAGATAGACCAGCCAATATCGCATCATCTAGATACTTTTCAAGTACCTCATACGCTTCATCACTGGTACAACCTCGAATATCAATCTCTGGAGAAATGTACTTGCTCTTTTCACTTCGCATGCGAGCTTGGTTAATTCTTTCAGGCTTTACCTCCATCGAGCTTGTCTTTTGTAGATCATCCACTGAAACACTGGTTTTCATAATACCTATTTGGACTTGTACTTCCCCTTTATTATTGGGCAAAGTCAACACATTGCCCTTCTGTCCTAGGCTCAGCACCTGCACCGTATCTCCAAGCTTTAATTTTGTATTTGACCCTGATCTAGTTGCCCTATAAGATTCTTTTTTATCAGACCAAACACTTTTCTTGTTTTTCAGTTTGTCTCTAGCTTGGTTGGCTGCATTCATCTGGGCTTCTCTAGAATTCTGCTTCATGCCAATCTTTAATTCCTTGATTAACTCTTCTGCATCCCGTTTCGCCTGTACTAAGACCATTTCCGCTTCTTCGTATGCCTTCTCCATGGTGACTCGATGCTTTTCTTCATAAGTACGTTCTTGATTTTCCAATTCTGATCGCAAACGTTCCACTTCCAAAGTCAATAACTCAGTCTTTTCAGCCATTTCATGAGCCTGTTTGCGCTTTTCCTCTAAGTCTTGAATCATCTGTGAAATTTCTAACTCTTCTTCAGAAATATATTCCTTTGCTCTGTTGATAATATTCTGCTCTAATCCGAGTTGCTTCGCCACCATAAGTGCATTACTCAAACCTGGTGTCCCCATAAGTAGCTTATAGGTCGGCTGCAAGGTCTCGGTATTAAATTCCACAGAGGCATTGATTACACCCTCATGCTTATAAGCAAATGCCTTAAGCTCACCATAATGAGTGGTTGCCATAATTCTAGCCCCTTTCTCATTAAAATATTCTAACAAGCTAGATGCAAGAGCAGCTCCCTCTGTGGGATCAGTCCCCGCCCCAAGCTCATCCAAAAGGACTAGGGATTGTTCGGTAACCTGGTTGATAATCCTAATAATGTTGGTCATATGCGATGAATAAGTACTAAGTGACTGTTCTATGCTTTGTTCATCACCAATATCCGCATAAATATAGTCAAATAACGCCACATCTGAATCCGTATCACAGGGTAAGTCTAATCCCATCTCGGCCATAAGGATCAACAAGCCCAAGGTCTTTAGAACAATAGTCTTCCCCCCGGTGTTGGGACCAGTAATTACAACACAACGTGATTCTTCCGTTAGCATAATATCGTTGGGTACAACATGCCCTTGAATTAGGGGATGTCGCGCTTGTTTTAAATGTACAAAGCCAGTTTGGTTTAGCCTAGGAGACGTCGCATCCATCTCCTTTGAAAGTCGTGCTCGAGCAAAGATAAAATCCAATTCACCAATAATTCGTATGTTGCTTGCTAGAATCTTGGCAGAATCTGCAATTTCTCTACTCATTTCCCTTAGAATTCGGCGGATTTCTTCTTGCTCATCCAATTCATTTTGCTTTAACTCATTATTAAGCTCGACCGCAAAGTTTGGTTCAAGATAAAGAGTAGAGCCCGTTGCGGATTGGTCATGAATGATGCCCGGAATTTTTCCTCGGTGCTCAGCCTTGAGTGGTACCACATATCTATTGTTCCGTATGGTAACCAACTGGTCTTGTAGAAGCTTTTTGCCTGAATCAGAATGTACCAAATCTTCCATTCTGCTTTTAATTCTTGCCGCAATGGTAATTTGAGATCTTCTAAGAGCATGTAGCTTCTTGCTAGCCTTATCTAATATTCGACCATCGTTGTCTACCGTTTGCACAAGCCTATCTTTTAAAGATAGAAATGATTGAAGATGGGAAACCCACTCATCAAGGCATTCATATTCTGAATATACATTCTTCGCTGCTAGAACTTCTTCGTTGAGTAGTAAAAAATCCTTGATATCGCTCAGTTCTATTACATCTAGAACTCCACCGCTTTGCGTTCTTTTCAAATGCTCCCTAATATCATGAAAACGCAATACTGGCACTGGATATCCGAGACGTAATATATCAACAGCCTCTTTATTTTCACGGTAGCGTTCCTTTAAAATATCTAAATCACGAATTGGTTCTAGTTCTTCCACTAGTTCCTGGGATAAAGCATTATTACAAAGCCTCCATAATTTTTCTAGAATTTTATCCAATTCCAAGGTTCTAGCATCTTTTCCAATCATGTCCTTCAATTGTTATTCCACCTCACGATAATAATGGCCTTTGGTAAGTCCGTAAGGACTTATCTCATCTAGTTCCTTTTTAACCTGGCTGGCATCTAGTCTATTGCTGTTCATAACTTTCCGATAACTTTTACAGATTACTTGGATATCATCTTCTGTTCTTTCACGTAGCAGCAAACGAACTCGACTAATCGGACCTGCTAATAAACTGTGTACTTCTTCAATTGCACAGAGTTCTCTAGCATTCAAGACTTGCATGGTACAATCTTGCTGCAGTAGTAAGGGGAAAATATAATTCTTTCTATCCTTGAAACTGTATCTTCCCTGCTTGCAAGGCATTTTACAATGATGCCCATGTTTGTCACCAGCAACAGCACCTACTACGCAATGTTCACTAGTCATTAACGGCATACTGCCATGTACGACCGCTTCTAATAGCATTTCGCCACGCATTTCTAACATCTCGCTAAGACTCAATTCTGGCGATATACAGACACCGGCTAACTTTCTGTTAGACAACTCGCGTAGTGCTAGATTATTCATCACATTCAAGGCATAGTCTCCATAGATTGGTCCTAGTGACTCTGATTCGAGTAACTCAATTGCTCCTATACTAGGTGCAATAAAACCAGCACAATTCCCTTTCAGCTTTTTAAGGTTCTTTACTAGGGCAGCAATCTCGGATTCCCGAATAATGCGCGGGAGAATATATAGCGCTCTTTTTTTGTCTTCTTCATTCAATAATGCCGGATTTAGCTCTATGCTAGTTCGAACACGGTTCATATGAATATATACCAAATCAGCTCCCGCACCTAGTGCTGCTCTAGCCTGGTATTCATCATCTACTTCTGCTACTAATTTCTCCGCTTCCTTGCTGCTGGTTATTTTAGAACTGAGTTCCTTCTCAATATGCTCAAGTTCAAGTTCTGAATAGACATCTTTAACCTGATGCCCTCGTTCAAGCTCGTCCGTAAGATTTCTGCGCAAGGCATTCAGCTGACTAATAGGAATCATAAGATTAGCTCCAAGATCTATATGAAGTTCATCCAGGCGATACCTGGTATTCCCAAACCGCATCTTTTTCCTAATTATTTCTTCATCCAGTGGGTGCTGTCTTGCTTCCTGTAAATTTTGTTCCGTTTCTCCAGACACTGTCTCGCCTGATTCAGTTTGTATGCGCATTGATAACGGCTTATCTAAGCTACCAGAAATCCACACTTCTACCTTTTCATAGATTGATAAGTCCTGGTTTTCATAACTACTCTTAGCCTTCTGGTTCAAAGATATATCACTCGTCTTGAATACTCGGTCTCCTGGAAATACACGTCCACCAAATCCCACATTCACGGTGGTATCCTTTAGAGCCTCTTCCACAGATTGTCCCTCTTGCTCAAGCGAGGTTATCTCAAAACCTTTTCTACCACCCTTGCTCACCCATATTTCCACGCCATCTCCAACTCTCAAATCTTCTTTGAGTCGGATTGCAAACCCATTTTCAGTAGCACGGTCGATACGTCCCAACTGTAATCCCCTATTGTTGGGGCGTTTGTAGCTCATCAGCTCCTGTCCAGGGTTGGTATGCATGTATCCATGGGTGAACTCACGATTAAATATCTGTTTTAGTTCTGTTTCCACCTGAATCGAACGCGCATCATCTAAAGCAGAATCTACTGCGTCTAAACGTTCTCGATAGGCACGGACCACGGTAGCTACATATTCGGGCCGTTTCATGCGGCCTTCAATTTTCAAGGATACTGCGCCTGCCTCAATTAGTTCCGGCAATATATCCCATGTATTCAAATCCTTGGGGCTTAACAAATGTTCCCCAATCTCACCATTCAGTTCCTTGTTAGAAGAATCTAACAGGGTGTAGGTCAGACGACATGGCTGAGCACAGCGGCCCCGATTTCCACTCCGTCCGCCAATCATGCTACTCATTAAACATTGACCAGAATAACAGATGCACATGGCACCATGAATAAATACCTCTAAAGCCATTCCAGTTTTCGCCATCGATTTAATATCTGAAATACTGTTTTCTCTAGCAACTACAACTTTTTCAACATTCAACTTTTTCAAATACTCTATACCAAGAGTATTATTAACCGTCAACTGAGTACTAGAGTGCAGGGCCAAACCCTGAAAATAGCGATTTACCAACCAAAAAATGCCTAAATCCTGCACAATTATGGCATCTACATTTGCTTTCACTAAATCATTTAAGGCCTGCAATAATTGGGATAATTCTTGATTTTTAACCAATGTATTTAAAGTAATATATACCTTCACATCATGTGCATGGGCAAACTCCACTACCTGACCTAGTTCTTCCATGCTGAAGTTTGTTGCATTTTGTCTAGCATTAAAGCCTTGGCTTCCCAAATAAACAGCATCCGCACCACTGCGCACAGCAGCAAAGAATGACTCTAGGTTTCCAGCCGGAGCCAATAATTCAATATTTCTCACATTCATATCCTCCAAGTTCCAGATACCATTCTATCCATTCCAACGCATTAAGGCAAATATAAACAAGAACGGTACCACATTGTGGTCCGTTCTCGTTTATTTCACTCGTATTCTGAAATGGTGCGCTGCCCTTCAATCTCCTCTTCATGGTCGATACAAGGATCAGTACAGTTTCCCAGTAAAGTCAACAATTCTTCATATTTATCTTGAATTTTCATCCTCTCGTCCAGAATAGTCAACGCCGCAAGAACGGCTACCTTGACTTCCATGATGTTTGGATTCCCACCAGAGATTTCTCTCATCTTGCCGTCAAGCATATGCGCTAGATGATTGATGTGTTGCACAGTCTCATCCGTTCGCACTAGGTAGTCACGATCATAAATGGTAACAGGAATTCTCCTCACATTTCCGCTGACTCGTTCCATAGGTTCCTCCATTCTTATCTCAGTTTAGCCCCCAATTTTTCTTCTAGACTTTTCTGAATAGATTGATGAATCTCAGCCACTTCCTCATCAGTCAGCGTTTTTTCGCTATCCTGGTAGGTCAGGTTGTAGGCCAAGGACTTATAACCATCCTCTATCTGCTCTCCATTATATACATCAAAGAGACGATAGTCCACTAGCTTGTCATTGGAAGCATCTTCAATAACTTGCATTATTTCTGAATCAAGCACTTCTTTTTGGATGGTAAACGCGATGTCCCTATTGGAAGAAGGATACTTAGGCAATTCTTTATAGCTTGTCACATTCGCTATCGATCCAACAAATCCGTCAAGACTCAGTTCCATGACGTATGTGCGTTCCTTAATGGCATAATTTTCCAACACTTGTGGATGAACTTCGCCCAAAATACCCACATTCTCGCCTTTAACCATAATGGAAGCGCATCGGCCAGGATGAAAAATACCATCATCCTTCTGGGGAACAAAAGAAACCTTGTCGATACCCAGATTTTCCAACAATGATTCCGTAATTCCTTTCAAATAGAAGAAATCTACTTCTTCCGAATAGCCATACCAATTTTTGATTCGTTCACCAGTCACAAGACAGGCTACACGGCGTTTTTCTTTGGGTAATTCATCTTTTTTGTATTGCTCAAATACCTTACCCACTTCGTATATTTGGAGATTCTTCTGATTTTTTCGTATATTGTTTTTAGCAATATTCAAGATACCTGGTAGTAGCGATACTCTCATTACGCTCTGCGCTTCTGATAGAGGATTCAAAATATGTACTGATGAATCCAACCATTCTTCATGCTGTAACTTGATATATTCTTTAGGGTTAATGAAGGCATAGGTAATAATTTCGGAAAGCCCCAAACCATACAAAATATCTTTTACCCGTCCGGTCAGTGTGATTTCCGGTTTTTGTCTCTTGGTATTCGTCGCAGAAACTGGTAATGTAGTTGGAATCTTATCGTAACCATAGATTCTAGCTACTTCCTCGATTAAATCCACATGTCTTGTAATGTCCATGCGATAGAAGGGAATATCAATCTTAGCTCTTTCAGAACCAGGTACTTTAATTACATCAAATCCCAAACGCTCAAAATAGGAGTACATGTCTGAGGCACTAATATTGGTACCCAACGTTGAATTGACCCTGCTAGGCTCCAGTTCAATAATGTGTTTTTCTTGTTTGATTGGATAGCTATCTATGACACCTGGTACAGCTGTTCCAGCCTGCATCTGTTCAACCAAATCTACTGCTCGATTTATTGCATACATCGAGATTTCCGGTGGAACCCCTCTTTCAAAACGACTGGATGCTTCCGATCTAAGTCCCAATTTACGGCTGGTATTACGCACGTGAGCATAATGAAAATGAGCACTTTCAAATAAAATATTCACAGTATTCTCATCTACTTCAGAATTTTTACCACCCATTACACCTGCAATGGCAACCGGTTTCTTAGCATCTGTGATCAGAATCATATCTGGCTCTAGCACTCTGTCTACGCCATCTAAGGTAGTCATCTTTTCACCATCACGCGCTGCTCGAACTACTATTTTTCCTTCTTCCAACTTATCGTAGTCGAAAGCATGTAGAGGCTGCCCTGTTTCCAACATAACATAGTTGGTAATATCAACGATATTGTTAATGGGTCTCATCCCACTAGCGCGTAGAACTTTTTGCATCCAAAGTGGTGACGGACCAATTGAAATATTCTTTACGATACGAGCAATATAGCGGTTGCATAGTTCAGGATTCTCTATTTCTACAGAAGCATACTCTGCAGCAGCCGTATCGTCTGAGGTATCATTTACCTCTGGTATCATAACCTTTTCTTTGTACATCATGCCCAATTCTCGAGCAACATTAAGCATGCCCAAACAATCTGACCTGTTTGGTGTAATACCCAATTCAAAGGTGACATCGTCAAATCCAATGGCCTCTTTTAAGTCCATCCCTATTTCCCAGTCATCCGGTAGAGTCCAAATGCCTTCTCTTTCTGACTCAGAAAGCAAGGCTGAATCAATCTCAAGTTCCTGTGCAGAACAGAGCATACCAAATGATTCTAACCCTTTCAGCTTGGCTTTTTTAATTTTAAAGCCCCCGGGTAGTACTGCACCCACCTTCGCAACAGGAGTTTTCATACCGGCTGTGCAGTTTGCAGCACCGCATATGATCTGCAGTAGTTCTCCTTCGCCTACATCTACCTTACAAAGCGATAAACGGTCAGCATTAGGATGTTTTATGCGGTCCACGACCTTTCCAACCACAACACCGGAAAATGAGGCTGACAGGTCGTCAACGCCTTCCACTTCAATGCCTGCTTGGGTCAGTCCAACATCAATTTCATCCGTTGTAAATGTTCGATCTATATATTGTTTTAACCAATTCTTGGTTGCTTTCATGTCCGTCCTCCTCTAAAACTGTTCCAAGAAACGAATGTCGTTCTCAAATAACAGCCGCATATCATCAATACCGTATTTCAACATGGCAATCCGATCTATTCCCACACCGAAAGCAAATCCAGTAACCTTCTTGCTGTCATATCCAGCCATCTCCAGCACATGAGGAT
This sequence comes from Clostridia bacterium, assembly GCA_016887505.1. Taxonomy (NCBI): domain Bacteria; kingdom Bacillati; phylum Bacillota; class Clostridia; species Clostridia bacterium. The sequence goes on from CP069393.1 coordinate 1,074,806, forward strand.
GAACCATACCACTACCAAGAATCTCAATCCATCCGGTTTGTTTGCATAAACGGCATCCTTCGCCATTACAGAATAAGCACGATACATCCACCTCTGCACTTGGTTCAGTAAATGGGAAATAGCTAGGACGCAAGCGTATTTCTCTGTCCTCCCCGAACATCTGCTTGATGAATTCTAGCAAGGTACCCCGTAAATCTGCAAAGGTGATGTTCTCGTCTACTATCAGCCCTTCTACCTGGTGAAACATTGGAGAATGGGTAGCATCATCATCGCGGCGGAACACACGTCCTGGAGCAATAATTTTAACAGGGAGTTGTGGACTTAGCTCGTCCATCACTCTCGCCTGCACCGGACTAGTATGGGTCCTTAAGACGATGTCCTCAGAAATATAAAATGTATCTTGCATTTCTCTAGCTGGATGATTCTTCGGAATGTTCAGACGTTCAAAATTATAGTAATCTGTTTCTACTTCTGGTCCTTCTTCTACCGTGTAACCCATCTGTGAAAATATCTCTTTTATGCGTTCTTCAACTAATGTTACCGGATGTTTATTTCCCAACTTCATCTTTTTACCCGGAAGGGTAACATCAATTGTTTCGCCATTCAGTTTTTGCTCCATCGCCTTTTTAGACAAGGCCTTGCTGCTTCTGTCGAATGACGCACCTAATTCATCACGTATAACATTCGCCAGTTGACCAATGGCTGGGCGTTCTTCCGAACTAAGCTTGCCCATGCCACGAAGGACCTGAGTCAACTTACCTTTTTTACCCAGGAACTGCACCTGAATATCCTTTAATTCTTCTAATGAAGTCGCTTTTTCAATCGCCAGTTTCGCGTTTTCACGAATTTCATTCAACTGATCTCTCATGAGATTCCTCCTTTTAATATAAAAAGCCCTCCATCCCCAAGGGACGGAAGGTTACATTCCGCGGTACCACCCAAATTGACACTAAGTCCACTCACTTCCGATAACGGCGGATGCCGGCTCCCCTACTCTATTTCAGTTCGCAACTCCCAGGTGAATTTCTTGGCCAATCCGCTATGGGATTTGCAGCCAAGATCCCACTCTCTTACAACGGTCTTATTCCAATACTTATCCCGATCAAAGTTATTCTTATTAATATCGTAAAATTATATCATATCTAATTATTTTCATCAATCAGTCTTTCTTTTACGTACTGATTCATACACTAGGAGTGCGGCTGCCACGGATACATTAAGCGATTCGCTACCTCCAGGCATTGGTATCCGTACCAGTTGACCTGCACCATTTATTAGGGCCCTATCCGGTCCATTGCCTTCGTTGCCGACAATCAGTGCCTGTGGTCCTTCTTTTTTCAAACTAAATAGGTCTACTGTTCCATCTACATCAGCGCAGACCACTTCCACTCCCAGCTCTTGTAGCCGATCCAATAAGACACTATACTCATTAGAATAATATATCCTGCATTTGAAAAATCCCCCTGCAGAAGACCGCAATACTTTAGGATTATACAAATCCACTGTCCCCTTGGTGAGCACAATATCTAGGATGCCAGCAGCCACGCTAGTCCTTAGAATCGTTCCCAAATTTCCAGGATCTTGGACTTGGTCTATGATTAGTAAATCCCCTGTACCAGCGTATTCCTTCATATCGTGTTTGGGTATACGACCTGCAAAAAAAAGATCTTGCGAAGTTACGGTCTCACACAATGCATCAAACATATTCGTTTCTAGGATTCGAACAGTTTCTTGCTTTTCCCCGAGCAATCCAGGTAACTCCTCAATCACAGGAGAATTTTCACGGACATACAAGACGACCGGAGCAATTCCAGCTAATAAAGCTTCACGAATTGGTTTTTCTCCCTCTAAAATGAAAAGGCCTTGTTTATCACGGCCTCTTCTAGTTTTACATTTCATTATTTGCTTGTATTCTTCGTTGCTCTTCGAGCGAATAACGGTATACACTAACTTTTATCTCCAAATCCCTTCAGACCTTTTATGGTTCCCACGATTACTGCGGTATCCATATCTTGAAATACAGTCTCTGCACCGGGACTATGAATTAGCTCATTATTTCTCTTGACGGCAATTACAGTAATCCCATATTTCGATCTCAGGTTTAAGTCCAACAAACTCTTACCGATGAATCGTTCTGGTATAGCCACTTCCTCAATACCATAGTCCTTATCCAATGACATATAATCCAATACATTCGGCGCAGCTAAAGAATGGGCCACCTTGACACCCATCTCACGTTCTGGAAAAATAATGCGGTCTGCACCAATTTTTTCCAACACTTTTGCATGCAAGGCGCTAATGGCTTTAACCACTACCGTTTTAACACCCATTTCCTTTAGAATTAATGTGGCCAATATACTAGCCTGGATATCTTCTCCTATGGATACTACTGCAACTTCAAAATTACGAATCCCTAAAGCCTTTAATGCATCTTCGTCAGTAGCATCAGCATATACAGCATGAGATACTACTTCAGATATTTCTTGTACTTTGGCTTCTGAAGCATCAATAGCCAATACACTATGTCCGAGGTCTACTAATTCTCTAGCCAAGCTAGAACCAAAACGCCCTAACCCAATTACCACAAATTCTCTCATATTATCCATCCTTTGAATCAAGTTAAACATATCATAACACAATGGATTCTAGCCTTCAATGTTAGAAGAATAATGAAAAAAGGATGAACCCTAGGGTTCATCCTTTCTAATTACGCGTTTAGACCTTCTTTAGCTACAGAAACCAAGCCTTTAAAAGCTTCTTGGTCATTTACTGCCAAATCAGCCAATACTTTTCGGTTGATTTCAACGCCTGATACCTTCAAACCATTGATAAATCTGCTGTAGGACATGCCTTCCATCCTAGTTGCAGCATTGATTCTCTGAATCCACAGTTTTCTGAAATCGCCTTTTTTCTTTTTCCTATGAGCATATGAATATGCTAAGGATTTCATAACCTGCTGATTCGCTGGTCTGAAAATCTTTGACTTCATGCCAAAGTAACCTTTAGCTTGTTTTAGTATTTTTTTATGACGACGACGGGCAGTTACCCCTCTTTTCACTCTTGCCATGTGCTTTTCCTCCTAAATTTTTCTAGCTGTAGGGCAGAAGCTTCTCTACGCGTTTCTGCTCAGTCGCATTCAGTACACTAACTTTTCTCAATCCACGCTTCCGTTTAGGGCTTTTGTGCTCCAAAATATGACTAGTAAAAGCATGGCCTCTTTTAAATTTTCCACTACCGGTCTTCTTGAAACGTTTTGCTGCGCCTCTGTGGCTTTTCATTTTTGGCATAGTCTTTCCTCCTTTAGCTATCTATTCTTCAATCTTAGGTATAGCTTCAGTTTCAGCTTCTATTGTAGCTTCAGTTTCAGCTTCTATTTCAACTTTCTGATCTACTTTTTCTTGAGACTTCAAATATGATTCCAATTCTTTTTCGGGAAGCGGATTTAGAATCATAATCATGTTTCTTCCTTCCGCTTTGGGCATTTTCTCAATTGTTGAGAATGCGTCCATCTGTTTTGCCAATTTTAAACAAATTTCGCGTCCCATCTCCGGGTGACTTCTTTCCCTGCCTCTGAACATAATGGTAACCTTCAGTTTGTTGCCGGCCAACAAAAATTTCTTGGCATTCTTGGCCTTTACCTGAAAATCATGTTCTTCAATCTTGATTCTGAATTTAACTTCTTTAACGACAATTGTTTTTTGCTTTTTGCGTGCTTCCTTTTGTCTCTTCAATTTGTCGTATTTGAATTTCCCGTAATCCATCACCTTGCAAACTGGTGGCTTGGCCTGGGGAGCTATCTCAACCAAATCAAGACCTGCTTCTCTGGCAATCTCTTTTGCCTTGTTCAACGGTACGATGTCGAACGCTTCACCTTCAGGTCCAATCAGTCTGACTTCTTTCGCGCGAATCATATCATTGATTCTTTCATTTTTAGCTATGGGAATTCACCTCCGTGGTTTAATAAAAAAAGCGGATGAAAAATCATCCGCGTCATAACAAAATCATTCAGATTACTCTGAGTACAGATTGTCAGTAACCAAACAAGCGCTAGCTGTATGGTGAGAAACGGACGTTTCTTCTTGCCTTATCTTTATTGAGGATAACAGAAAACATTCACTTCGTCAACCATTATCTTTTGTTTGCAATCTCGTCTAAGATGTTTGTTGCAAACTGCTCAACGCTAAGCACTTCTTGTTTTCCTCCAGCTCTAGGTCGAACCGCCACCGTGTTGTTTTCCATCTCTTGGTCACCAACTACCAGCATGTAGGGGATTTTTTGTACTTGTGCTTCCCGAATCTTATAACCAATCTTTTCATTCCGAACATCCAGTTCTGCTCGGATGCCGTTTTTCTTTAGTTCTGCTACGACATTTTGACAATATTCTAGATTGTTTTCTGAAATAGATAACACTCTAGCCTGTACAGGTGCCAACCAGGTTGGGAATGCGCCGGCATAATGTTCTATCAAGATTCCAATAAAGCGTTCAACTGAGCCGAAAATAGCCCTATGAATCATAGCGGGACGATGTTTGTTTCCGTCCTCTCCAATATAGTTAATATCAAATTTTTCAGGCATTTGGAAATCAAGTTGAATGGTTCCACACTGCCACGTACGGCCGATAGAATCTTCTAAATGGAAATCGATCTTAGGACCATAGAATGCTCCATCGCCTTCATTAATAACATACGGAAGTTTTAAATCTTCAAGAGCTTGTCTCAAATCATCTGTTGCTTTGTCCCAAAGGGCAATATCTCCCATCGCTTTTTCCGGTCTAGTCGATAACTCAATATTATAGGAGAAACCAAACACCTTGTATATTTCATCAATCATCTCAATTACTTTTTTTATTTCATCCGTAATCTGTGAGTAGAGCATAAAGATATGAGCATCATCTTGCGTAAAAGCACGTACTCGCATCAAGCCGTGGAGAACACCAGATTTTTCATGACGGTGTACCAAGCCCATCTCAGCATAACGGATAGGCAATTCACGGTAAGAATGCTGGGCATACTTATAGGCAAGCATACAACCCGGGCAGTTCATCGGCTTTATCGAATAATCTACATCGTCAATCTGAGTAAAGTACATATTCTCTTTGTAATGATCCCAATGGCCTGATTGTTCCCACAAAGAACGGTTCAGAATAATGGGAGTCTTAATTTCTTCATATTCCCACTTGCGATATTCATCACGCATAAAATCTTCCAACTCATTTCTGAGAATCATTCCTTTGGGCAAAAAGATAGGGAAACCAGGACCTTCTTCTTCAATAGTGAACAGGTCCAATTCTTTGCCTAATCGTCTATGGTCCCGTTTTTTGGCTTCGTCCAAACGTTTTAAATAATCATCCAACTGACTCTTTTTGGGGAAAGATGTGCCATAGATTCTCTGCAACATCTTATTCTTTTCATCACCCCTCCAATAAGCGCCCGCCAAATTCATCAACTTAATGGCTTTTAGTTTGCCAGTTGAAGGCAAATGTGGTCCTCTGCAAAGGTCCGTGAATGATCCTTGGGTATACATCGTGATAACAGAATCTTCTGGTAGTGCCTCAATCAATTCCACTTTATACTGTTCATTTTTCTCTTTGAAAAAGCTGAGCGCTTCCTCACGGCTAACTTCTTTGCGCTCAAATTGGTAATCTTCCTTGATGATTCTTTCTACTTCTTTTTCAATCTTTTCCAAATCTTCCGGCGTAAACTTGTGCTCTGTATCAAAGTCATAATAAAATCCATCTTTGATAGCCGGGCCAATGCCAAACTTAACATCTGGAAATAAATTCTGAACCGCTTGAGCCATTATGTGAGCTGAAGAATGTCGGTAAGCATCCAAGCCTTCTTCGGAAGCGAAGTCCAAGATTTCCAATTCTCCATCCTCAGTGAGAGGACGCCCCAAATCAATCAGCTCTCCGTTAAACTTTGCCACTAAGGCAAATTTGGCCAATTTTTTACTGATATTTTCCGCCACCTGATATGCGGTCGTTCCCTTCTCAATTTCCAGGACCTTTCCGTCCTTCAGCGTAATATTTAACATATTTCCTCCTCCATAAAAAAAATGGCACTCGTCTAGAGACGCAGTGCCGTGGTTCCACTCTAATTTGAAAGCAAATGCTTTCCTTAAATCCTTAACGCGGATGCTACGCCAGAGCCTACATATCGGTCTGGAACTCCCGGGTGGTCTTCAATTGAGCATATTCTAGGGATTTCCAGCCTAGCTCCCCTCTCTACTAAGAATACATCTCATCTACTGTCCCGTTCACAGTCTTTCTTCATATGAGCACAGTATATTAAAAAGCCATGCATAAGTCAACTCCAATAGTAACGAAATCGTCAAAGAACTCTTAGTTTTCTCGCGGGAAGAGTCCCAAGGCGCATCCTTGTTCTACTACATAAGCCAACAACTACCCAACTGCCTCCAATAGCAAACAACGATCATTCACTACGGCTGCAGGATGCGTATTTTTATCAAAACATCCTACCCACTTTTATTTATCCAATATCAGGCAGGCTATCTAATTGAGCCTATAGGTCACATAATTCTTGTATTCAATTTTATGAATATCTTGATTTTCATTCATCAAAGCCAGTATTTTTTCTGGGTCCTCGGAGCCTCTCGTCTTCAGAAACGTGCGAATTTCATACTGATTCATTGGGTGACGCCTGATGATGCTTTGTATTGCCTCAAAGTCATCTTCAATATCGCTACAAAATCCTTCCGAGGTCAACTCATTGATGGCAATACCACCAAGTATTTCTACCGCCCGAGTTACCCGTTCAATGTCCGGTTCTTCGACAAAGCTTTCTGCTGGTGGTCTAACGGGTGTATTTATATACAATCGGTCATAGCTAACACCCTCTAGATACTTGCCTAGAGCAAATAGATCTTCGTCACGGTCATTTACTCCCTTTATCATCATCGTTTCCAGCCACAGCTGACCTTTATACGATTTGGAAAATTCCTGAATACCAGCCAAATGACTCTCAATACTTAAATGCCTGCATGGTCGGTTTATGTATTTATATTGTTTCTCCGTAACTGCATCTACTGAAGGCAACACGATATCTGCACAAGACAATTCTTCACGCATTTCGTTATGACATAGTAAAGAACCGTTGGTAATTACAGCAACCGGTTTTTCCGTTCGTTTTTGAATGGCGCGAATCAATTCTCCTAGCCGTAGATAAAGAGTTGGTTCACCTTCTCCTACGATGGTTACAACGTCAAAGGATCTAGGTGTAGCTAAAAAATGATCCAGTTCTGACTCCATATCTTCCAAGGGAAAATATTCTTCTCTGACATCCGTTAATTTCCGGGTTCGGCCCAACTGACAATAGATACACGATTGAGTACAATGATTGTCTGGAATAGGGCTCACACCCAATGATAATCCGAGTCTCCTTGATGGAACGGGTCCGTATATATATCGATATTTATACATAATCTTTCCTCCCATTTCACTGTACGCTTTAACAGTCTCAATGGCAAGAGTGTCCATGTCAATCCAAAAAGTGTATCCCTACAAAACTACAAACCTGTTGCATCTAAAACTTCACCAATTTTTCCCCGGATAATCATCGTCGCCCACTGGTCCATACCCGTCGCCTCCAAATTGATAAACACTAGATTTTTACCTGTAAAGTATTGCACTAAGCCTCTGGCTGGATTTACTTCAAGTGACGTGCCTCCCACCAGCATGGTATCTGCTAGACTAATTTTTCGAATGGCATCCTGGAGAAGTTCGCTATCTAACCCTTCCTCATAGAGAACCACATCTGGACGAATAATGCCACCACATACATTGCAACGTGGGACTTCTTTTTCAGTATTTATTATATAATCTAATTCATACTCTTTATTACAGTCGATACAATAATTGCGATACATATTGCCATGAATATCGTAGACTAACTTTGAGCCTGCCAATTCATGTAGACCATCAATATTTTGGGTAATAATTAAGGAAACATGGTTGTCTGCTTCAAGATTTGCCAAAACTTCATGTGCGCGGTTGGGCTTTGCTTCCTTGTGAATTAGCTTCCCTTTATAATACCGGTAAAAGATATCCGGATGCTTCATAAAGAAGCTATGAGATAAGATTGTTGCCCCTGAATAGAATTCACCCGAATCCTGATTGTACAGCCCACTAGCTGATCGGTAATCAGGTATGCCGGACTCTGTGCTAACACCAGCTCCACCCAAAAATACCAATCGCTCACTATTTACCAATATTTCTCTAAGCGTTTCAATTTGTTGTTTCCATTCGGTTTCCATAATTCTATGCCTCGATTCCAAAATACCCAAACAAATCCTGATAATGCTCCGGATTAAAGTCGGCCTTTAGAAGAGCCACTATATCCAGACTCTGATTAACAACAAAAATACCGACCTCCGTCGGTTTGGATAGAACGTCCATAATCAAAAGCTGAGCTTTTCGTTCATCGCCTTGCACATTGGTTTCAAAATGCAAGGTGCCAGCATCACAGGCCACTATAAAGGAAATAATCAGATCTTTTCCAATCTTATATTTATTTTCCTCAAGATAGAGTGTACCACGAATCTCAGGAATCCCCTCATGGGCCCAAAGATACTCTTCTACCAAATCATCACCAATCACTAGCATGGCAATCTTTCTTCCATCCGGTCCATCAATCACAGTTGGTGTCATGCTGTTCAACAGGTATTGCTTCCGTCGAGGGAATAACCGCTCGACTAATTCATTCATTAACTCTTTATTTTTGACATTTTCCATGTTTCGCTGCTTGTACTCCTTCCTTAGCCAGCACATCGGCCATTTCATTCCACTTATTGCCACTATGCGCTTGTACTTTCACAAATAAAATCTGTATTTTTCGTCTAACCTTCTTCATGTATTCATGATAGGCTGCCGTGTGTATATTGTTTCGTTTCCATTCTCCAGTAGCCCAGGACTCAATTCCCTGATAATCAAAATATAGGGATACAGAATGGTATCCCAAATCATACACTCGTTTCAATCCCTCAACGGCTCCTAACATTTCTCCCGAAACGTTGCGAAGGGCTACTGCGTCTTTTTTGTCCCCGAAGCCAGAAAAAGATTCAATCACTTCTCCATGGCGTACCAATACGCAGCCATAGCCATAGGCATCAATTCCTTCTTGGAAACTACCATCCACATAAAGATCAACTTCCGTTTCCTTAGGCCTATTGTAAATCAAATCCTCTTTATCTTCTAACAAAGCCAGTTGAATCCCACCCGCTAATTCTGTGTGTTTCTTAGCAAAAGACACTGGGTCTGTTCCGTCTTTCATCGCCAAATAAGCTAGAGCCGCTTCCTTGGTCTTAAAGCTCTTGTATTGCGCTCCTGGAAAGTTATGGATCTTTTCTTTGCACAAATTCCAGTCATCAAGTATAGCTGGAACCGGCGGTTGCCCTTTGTATACGGCATAATATTTTTTTTGTTTCATCTTTCCTCCATAAAAAGAGAAGACCATAAGTTATAACCTATAGTCCTTCTTCTATGTTGCTATCTAATATAGTATCATTCAAAACGTTCAAGTCTTTTTGTATTGAATCAAAGTCTTTCAGAATATCAACAAACACGTCTACTATTTCTGCATCAAACTGAGTCCCTCGCCCACCTTTAAGCTGCTCAATCGCAGTCCCTAGGTCGAGCTTCGAGCGGTATTGCCGGTCAGACATCATCGCATCAAAAGCATCTGCTACGGATATTATTTTGGCATAGTAGGGTATTTCATCTCCTGTAAGACCTTCTGGATATCCATTCCCATCAATTCGTTCATGATGGCATTTAACGATTGGTACCACTTCTTTAAACATGGATACCGCAGACAAGATATGTGCTCCTTTTAGAGGATGCTTCTTGATCTCATCAAACTCGTCTTTGCTAAGTCGTTCTGCTTTAGACAAGATATCATCGGCTGTACCGATTTTCCCCACGTCATGAAAGAGGCCTGCTATTTTCAGTTTTTCCAATTCTTCTTCAGCAAGTCCGATTTTGGTCCCCAATTTTTTGGCGTAATAGGCAACCCGATCTGAGTGACCTCGTGTATATATATCTTTCGCATCTACAACTAAGCGTAATGCTACAATAGTATCCATGTACCTGGTCTTTAATTCATCATACGTTCTATTCAGTTCATCATTCTTCATATTCACCATGCTATGTAAAAAAGCGTTGCTCAATGAAGAAGCAGCCTGACTGGCATAAATTTTCAGCAAACTTACACCATCTGTTGTATGAAACAAATCATCTTTGATGATTTCTACATAAATAACCCCGATAGATTCCAAATACTCATTAAATAGAGGTAAAATTACCCCACCATTGATGATTTCAACTTCATTGTTTGTCCGAGCATGACCAATATTGGCCATTAATTCCGGACTAAGCATATCCATGAAATCTGTAATCTCTGCTTTGTATTTACCAATGCCTCGGAATATACTGCGGTGTTCTGCCTCTAACTTATTTTCTTCTGTAATATCATCTACTAGTATAAAGGCATCTTCACTATTCACGAGCGGCATGATTTCCTGCAATATTTCTTCTAGAATATTCCCCAATGGTTGCAGTTGATAAATCTTGGGTACCGCCAATAGGATTTTATTAAGACCCTCTTGGAATTTTTTAATGGTCTTAAGCATATCAATTGACTTAATTCCTGATTCAACCAATAAAATCAGTTGGTCAAACTTGTCGCTCTTCTCACAGTATCCCTGTATTGCTAAGGACTTAATGGTTTCCAACGGTGGAGCCAATTCTCTATGTCCAGTTAGGAGGAGAATGTATATCTCGCGGTCGTATTCTCGTATTTGTCTTACAACCTCATCTCCATGCAAAGGAAACATCAAATAGTCTAGAATCATCAAGTCAAAATGCTCATTTTTTATTCTTTCAATTGCTCTCAACGGGTCCGTCTCGCCAGTAAAATCATACCCATTTCGTCGAAGCACGACCTCAAGAGAGTCAATAATCCCTTGTTCGTCGTCTACTGCGATAATTTTATAATCCGAATATGGAGTGATTTTACGTTTCCTCATAGATTGCCCCGTCCTTATTTATTATGCTTGTACACTCTACTTTTATTATACTCTATCTAAATTTGGAAGTATAGTATACATTTTCCTACTCTTTTTTGGGAATTAAGATAAAGAATTTCGTGCCCAATCCTTCTTCTGATTCAAACCACATATCGCCACCAAATCGGCCCTTTATGGTGGCATAGGACATATAAAGCCCCAGTCCAGTACCCTCTTTGCCTTTTGTCGTAATCATACTCTTAAATAGCCTATCCTTGACATTCTGAGGCATCCCTTTACCATAATCTTTAAGCGTAAATAAAATTCCCTTCTCATTTTCACTTATATCTAATTCAATAACTCCTCGTTTCCCTTCATAGGCTTGAATGGAATTGATGATAATGTTATCAAATATCTGAACTAAAGAACTTACTTCTCCAACAATCTCAAAACTCTTATCTATTTGACTTTGAACTTCCAAAGAGCAGTGGTAACGGTTAAGCTCATGTTTCATGAGAAGGTCTACCCTCTTCAGCAATTCATCAATGGTAAAGCCTAACGCATTGGTGGTATTAAACTGTGCAGCCTGGCCTTTCACCGTAGAAATAATGTCTGACATATAGGAGCAGTACGGCCCCATCTTATCAAGCCAAACCAACATATCACTTGCAATCTCAAGATGGTCCTGATCCGTAATTTCTTCATCCCCGATAGAACTACGGTATTCTTCTACCAGTTCCTTTAAGCCCTCAATACCTCCGGCAATAGACATAATTGGCGTCTTAAGGTTATGTGCAATTCCACCAATCAAATGACCGAGGGAGGCCATTCTCTCTTGCTCCATGATAATTATTTGATTGGCTTTGATGGTTTCTAAGTCTTTTTTGCTCTGGGTAATGTCTTTAAACAATAAGATAGTACCCAGATAGTCATCCACATTATAGATTGGTGTAATTTCGATGGTAAAAATCTTATCAAAAATCTCACCAGAACTCATCATTCCTTTGTAATTTTTTTCGATAGCTTGTGTTTCTCTAGAGGCGATGGCTTTTTCATTAAGATTTATGACTGCCGCAGGATCAACACCATACTCTGTAACTCCTTGTAGTCTTACAATCAGATTATCTCTTCGTTTAATTAAAAACACACCTTCGAAAGTCTTCATAAAGGTTTCATTATAATCAACCACTTCATAATTCTGGTTAATAATAATGAAGCTATCCGATATTAAGTCAACAATTCGTTGAAGCGCAATGGGGGTGATATTCAAAAAATTAAGCCGTAGGATTGCAAATGTGAACAAGAAAATTGTTACTGCAAATGAAACCGGCGTCATATATAGCGGTGATTGCAGAATGTTTGCCGTCAACAATATATTCAGAATAAAGGGGACTAATATTCCACCAATAATCATTAAAGACTGCTTTGAGAAAAAGCCTGAGTTTTTAATTGAGAATCTAAGAAACAAACATAGAGCAACGATAATGTATGAATATTGGATAATCGTATGGTATAGAAAAAATTTACCATAAATAGTCTGACTCCCATAGATGGAGTACTTTATGAAATATAGCTGATGATAATTGTTCGTTAAAAGCAAGATGTAGTCAATGGTTGGGAATAACAATAGTAATATATGCTTCCAGTTTATTCTGAGTTTAGTATGAACGAATACTAGTCCATTAAACAAAAGAGCAACAGGAACAAAAATCAAACCGAAATAATAAATATCAACAAAACGCATATTCGTATAGCCATATTGTACCGAGGTCACTACTTCCAAAATATGACCTGCGTTCCATACGAAGATCAGAAAGATTGTAACTAAAAACGTATAGTGCATCTGAGTCTTGTTCTTCATTCTAACAATATATATAAATAGCGCCGCAATTGATATTGCAGACAAAATTAAAAGATAAAATGAAAACCCGAATGTTTCTACCATATGGTCATCCCCCTAAAAAAGGAGAGCTATAGCTTTATTGGCTATAGCGACTCCGAAACTTCTCAATGAGAACTTGATCAATCAAAAAATCATCACAATGAAGATGTGCACCTTTGTACCCCAACTCCGTCAGAGTCTCATAATGGCACATGCAATCCTCAATGTCCACATTTCCAACAACAGGTTTCAAGTTGCTGTGCTTTGCAGACAGTAAACTTGATAAAATACATCCTGTTATATCGGGACCACTTGTGAAATTCTGTTGATATTTTTCCTTAAAGGCTGTTGTCATTTGCTTAGGGAAATACGTCATTTTACTCATCATGGTAGGCGCTTCCAAAACCCCGCCTTCGGTAAATAAAATATCCTGTCTATGCAATAGTCTTTCTATTGCTTTTTCCTTTGCAAAACAGTGTGGACCAGAATCATCAATAATCAAAGTCCCTGCTTTAAGTTTTTCAACGTCCAAGACATCCGCAACGTTCGTTGCTCCAATAATCAGGGAAGAATCGTACAATTCACTTGGAAGACCATCTGGTTTTGCATAAGCAATGTTAATGGTACCTTTGTAACCATATAGTTCCCTTAATTCAATCTTTAAGCTTTCCAAATAACTTTGTTTCGATTCAATATCACATAAAAGTATACACTTAGGGTGGTGGCCAATTCGGATTAATAACTTGATGGCTGTTGAGCCAATCGAGCCTAGCCCAAGCACACCCACCTGCTCGTGACCAATTATTCTTCCACTATCTGCTAGCAGTCTTTCAATGGAAAGAATTACTGAAGCAGCGGTGGTGGTGTGTCCACTAGTCACCTTAATTGATGAATTACTTTCATCAATTAAGCGCTGAATATCTTCACCGTAAGAGGTTGCCGATGGAATCAATCCCGTCAAAGACACTACTTTAGCTCCTAATTGTTCGGCCAAGAGAATGGCACTCCTAGATTTTTCAAGAAGCCTATCTTGGTTGGTATAAAGTTCACTATTGATCAGCGGTAGTGCAAAAACTCCAATCGTTCCTTCTTCACCAGCAATTCGATGATACAATACCGGTTCATCTTGAAAGACTCCTTCAATAACCTCTTTTTTAGAAGTACGGTTGAGCATCAAAAAATCTTCCGGTATATAGGTCAGAGCAGCTGAATCTAGCTTTGGTAAGTCGTTTAAAATGATTCTATCCGTAATGGATTGGCTAGTCTGTTTGAAGAGTTTACCACCAGATAAGGAAGTTGGTTCTTGTGAACCCACAGCTTCCTTGTCAATGCTGCAAACATGCTTGCTAAGGCCTTTTATTGTAGGATGTCTATAAATATCCTGTAAGTCTATTCTTAGCTCATACTGATACAGATACGATGAGAACCGGACTGCGCTTAGTGAATCTCCACCCAGATCAAAGAAATTATCATCTATGCCAACTTTTTCAACATCTAAGATTTCCTGCCATATTTCAGCAATGATTCTTTGGTTTTCATCTTCCGGTGCCGCATAGTCTGACTGAATAAACTTGTTTGGTTCTGGTAGTGATTTAACATCTACCTTGCCCGTCGATGTTAAGGGAAAACTATCCATCTGCAAATAATATGCCGGCACCATATAGGCAGGCAATTCAGCTATTAGATACTCCTTGACGTCCTGTTGCTCAATCAGTGAATCTGCGACATAATAAGCACATAGTATTTTCTTGTCTTGGTCATCATTTTTGGCGATAACCGCAGCCTTTCGAATCCCACTAAAGGAAAGGATTTTCTTCTCGATTTCACCAAGTTCGACACGGTGCCCTCTGATTTTTATTTGGTGGTCCATCCGGCCTAGGTACTCAATTTCTCCTTCTGGAAACCATCTCGCAAAGTCGCCCGTTCGATATAGTCGGTCACCTTTCATAAAAGGATTATCGATAAATCTTGATGCTGTTAAATCCGGCCTATTCAAATAACCTCTCGCAACTCCTTCACCGCCAATCATCATCTCACCCATGGCGCCAATAGGTGCCGGTTGTAAGTTTCGATCAACAATATAAATATAGTCTCCGCTTAAGGGTCTTCCAATATTATCTGAAGCATTCAATATATCATCTTCCGTAATTTCTTTGTACGTTTGGTACACGGTCGCCTCAGTTACACCGTACATATTAACCAAGGTAGTTTCAGGATATCGTTGTTTAAACGCATCAAGCATAAATGGTTTAAGAGATTCTCCAGCAAAAATAACATACCTTAGTTTTAATGATTTTTCCTTTTGACGCAGTTCTTCTTGCATCAAATTGTAAAAGGCCACTGGTATCTGACACAATACCGTTACCTTATTTTCAATCAATTTTTGTAAAAAATCTCTTGGATCCCTAACAATTTCCTTATCCAGCAATAAGAGTGAGCTACCGTACAGCAAGGCGCCATACATCTCCCAAACGGACACATCAAAACAATACGAATGGAAATTTGCCCATACATCTTTTTCATTAAAATCAAATTCGAGTCTCTTATTTAGAATCAAGGCCATTACATTTCGGTGTTCTATCATTACGCCCTTTGGGTTGCCTGTAGAGCCAGATGTATAAATAATATAAGCCAAACGATTCCCTTGGATTGGCAAGTTCAAATTTTCCTTACAATATGAACAAAGCAGTTCTTCAGAAATGTACATATTGACTAGGCACTGATAATTTTCTTCGTCGTCGACATTTCTCAGTAAAATCGTCGCGCCACTGTCTGCCATGATGGTATTAATTCTTTCCTCTGGGTAGCCTGGGTCAATCGGTAGATAAGCACAACCAGCCTTAAGTACACCCAAGATGCTGGCAATCATCTCTGGAGACCGATTAAACAGCAACGCAATTATCTCTTCCTCTTTTACACCTTTATCAAGTAACAAATGAGCAATTTGGTTAGCACGTTCGTTCAACCATTTATAACTGTAGGTCTTATCCTGATAGATAAGAGCCGTTGCCTCTGGGTTTTTCTGTGCCTGTTCTTCAAAGACTTCATGAATCACCCTATCCCGAGGATAATCTGCATCGGTTTGGTTGAAATCATGTACTACCTTCTTGGTTTCAACCTCTGAGAGCATATGCACCTTATACAGTTCTCTTTGAGGGTTGTCCAAAGCATGCCAAAGCAGGCGAATAATATGGTCGTTTATGAATTCAATTTCCTTTTTATAAAAAAGGTCTTCAATAAAATCATAGTTCAAAATTATTCTGCCATCGTCTTCACGGTCATTAACATGAATATAGAGTGACTCCATCTGGTATCCATTTGAGTGCCATCTTGCCTCATGTTTAAGACCATGACTGTTCTTGATCATTTTGGCATTTTGGTAGGATATTGCGATATCATACAGTTTTTCAGTGCCCTTATGCATTTCGCGAACTTCCTTTAGGATGTTCTCGTAAGGATACTTCTGATGCTTCAGTACGGACAACCAAGTTTTACCAACCACTTTGGAGAACTCCATAAAGTTCATCTCATCGTTTACTTCTACCGTCAGCGGTACCGTGCTGATGAACATCCCAATCATTCTCTTTTCTCTGGGATTCGTTCTATTCAAAACGGGCACACCAATCGTGACTTTTTCTTTACCTTTTACCCTATTTATGTACATGCACAACGCAGAATAGAACAAAGCAAAAATTGATGTCCTGTTCTCCTTACAAAATTCACGGATCTGTTTGGTTAATTTTTCTGGAAGCACAAACGTCTTGCGTACAGACTTAATGGTCGTCTCATTGGAAACGCGGCTTTTTAGTGTAGTTAAGTCTGGCAGTTCAGCATAACGTTCTTTCCAAAATATTTGGTCTGAAAGATACTTTTTGGATTGCATATATTCCACTTCTTTTTCCAAATACTCGAGATAAGAAGGGTTGTTGTCTTTTGCTAAGGTATCACCCTTTTCAATTGCCACATAGTTTTCCAAAATCTCATTGCCAATCTGTACTACAGACCAAGCATCTGAAATAAGATGGTGGATTCGGGTGAAAATCGCACAGTTACGCTCATCCAGTTTCAAAAAAGCAAAGTAATAGAGCTTATTATTAAGCTCAGGTATGACAATTTTGCTTTGTTCGCTATCCCATTCGTATAGTTTTTCAACACTTTGACCAGTAAAATCAACATAATCCAATTTGAAATATTCTTCTTCGGGTCCAATATACTGTTTGGGCTCTCCTGCTTCTTCCACAATGCGTATTCTGAAAGCTTCGTTTCTCTGAATCACGGTATTAATTGCTTGTTCTACAATTTCATACTTTAGTGGGCTTTCCACCTTCAAAGTGGCGCAAATTGTGCCAATCGTGGTTCCTGGATTCAGTTTTTCTGTGTACCAGACGCTCTTTTGTGGGTTCGTCAATGGATAGAACTGTATTTGCTTCAATTTCAGACTCCTTTGAACGTAATTTTTTATGCAATCTTTGTTCTCACTAGTATTATATATACTATATCCTAGTGTTGCAATTAGCTTAGGTAAAAGAATTGATGAAATTTAGTTAATTTTACCTGTCAGGGAACATCTTGTTCACTCAAAGTGTTATACTGATAGAATTTAGCTTTTCTTTCAGTTACACAAAGTTGGATTATTCCTATTTTTCACCCTTCCAAAAGCTTGAAAAACAACCAAGTATACACTTTCATATAATAAAAAATCCGAACCATTCTTCTGCCTAAAGGCAAATGAATCGTTCGGATTATTTTGTTGGTGCAGGAGATGGGACTTGAACCCACACGACCTTTCGGACACTAGACCCTCAATCTAGCCTGTCTGCCAATTCCAGCACTCCTGCACGAACTTGGTACAAAACCTATTTAATATTATACACATCCTAAAAGATAATGAAAGACTTTTTTAATTTTTTTCATCTATACTCGCCTAAGCCCTAGAGACACATTACCGCCCGATTGCAACGACATAAGTCTTGATTTAGTGTAGGATCTGACAGAATGTCTAAGGCACATCCAGTTATGCTTTTCTTGTTTTCAACGAGTGCCCCCATAATTTCCTCATAACCAATCTCCTCATCATTCGCAAAGCCAGTACACCAATTCGTAACGATACCAATAGCGCTATAGCACATCCCCAACTCCTTGGCTAATACTACTTCTGGCACATTGGTCATCCCTACAACGTCTCCCTTGTTCCTGTGGTAGAAATCGATTTCAGCAGCAGTTTCAAAACGTGGCCCTTCTGTGCATACGTATACAGCATTGCCTCGTATTTTCAAATTGTGTCTGATACTCTCTTTATAAAAACGTTCCACCAAATTATGGCAATACGGTTCCGACATATCAGTATGCTTGACACCATCAGCACCCTCATAAAACGTATGCGCTCTTGACTTTGTAAAATCCATAAAATCACGCATCACAACGATATCCCCTGGCGTGAATTCCTTGTTGCAAGACCCGACAGCGCAAGTAGCGTAAACATGGGTAACATCAAGTTGCTTCAATGCCATCATATTGGCCCTATAATTAATTAGATGAGGAGGAACAGAATGAGCCTTACCATGCCTAGCTAGAAAGACAATTTCTTGTCCTTTATAGCACTGAATATCTACCGTCACAGCACCATACTCAGTAACAACCGTTTCTTGCCTGTTCTGTCCTTCAACGCCGTACACACCCGTTCCGCCAATAATTGCTCTCCTCATTTTTCTACCTTCCTATCTATTCTTGAATCGTGTTGCTGCCTCCTGTGCTGCAAACAACACCTCTTGTTCATCCATAGTCAGCAACTTGTAGTCTTGCATTAAGACCTGTCCATTACAAAGAACCGTCTTTACATCCCCTGCTTGTGCAGAATAAATCAAAGAGGCAATCAGATTATATCGAGGATAAAAATGCGGTTTGGACATATCAACCAAGATGATATCAGCTTTTTTTCCTACCAAGAGGCTTCCAATTTCTCCTTGTCTTCCCAATGCTCGTGCACCATGTATGGTTCCCATGCTAAGTGCCATATAGGCCGGAACAGTCGTTGCATCGTTTTCTACTGCTTTGTTGACCAAGGCTGCCAAATTCATTTCTTCAAACATATTCAAGTTATTGTTACTCGCCGCTCCATCTGTAGCCACGGATACGTTTACACCGGCATTCAGCATTTTCTTAACCGGGGCAAATCCATTCGCTATTTTAAGATTGCTACCTGGATTGTTTACTACTGATACCCCATTTTCTTTCAGTATGTTAATATCATCATCTGTTATGTGCACACAATGAGCCGCATAGGTTGGAAACTCAAACAAGCCCAGATCACGCATATGGGCAATTGGCGTTACACCATGTTGCTCTAGCGATTTCTGAATTTCATCTTGGCTTTCAGACAAATGAATATGTACTCTAGTATCTAGTTTCCTTATTGCATCCATAATATGGCCAATATATGCATCGTCGCAGGAATACGGTGCATGTGGCGCGAAGTCTACACGAATTCGGTCATTATTTGTACCATTCCATTGATTGTAAAAATCAACTGATTCCGTAATTTTTTCTATCCCGCATTCTCCCTGTCCAGTAACACCTCTAGACAGATTGGCCCGAATGCCAGACTCACTAACAGCTTTCGCCACCTCATCCATAAACATGTACATATCCCCAAAGGTAGTTATCCCAGAGCGAATCATCTCTGCAATAGCAAGTCGAGATCCTAAATAGATATCCTCCCCTGTAAGCTTTTCCTCAATGGGCAATATACTTCCTTCTAACCAATCCCAAAAAGGTAGATCATCCGCATAATTTCTAAGAAGCGTCATCGCGCTATGGGTATGTGCATTGATCAAGCCCGGCATCACAATACAATCATTCGCATCAATAACCTTATCCGCAACAAAGGAACTATCGCTGCCAATAAAACTAATCGTATCATCAATGATACCAATATCACCAAATTGAATCTCTTCATTTTCCATGGTCAGAATCTGACCACCCTTAATTAGAATATTCATACTATACTCCTATATATTACTGAGTGCCTGGTCAAAATCTTCGATTATATCTTCGATAGACTCCAATCCAACAGAAACGCGTAACAGCTGTTCACTAAGCCCAAATTTTTCCAATTCTGCAGAGTCATAACCCCTATGGGTCATGACTGCCGGTTGTTCAATCAAAGTCTCACAATCCCCTAGGCTAACTGCGATTTGGGTCATTTTTAAGGAATTCATGACTTTCTTGGTATTTTCCAAGCCACCTTTTACTTCAAAGCCGATCATAGCACCAAATCCATTCATCTGTTGCTTGGCAATTTTATGCCCAGGAAAATCTTCAAGTCCCGGATATAAAACACTCGAAACACTAGAGTGAGACTGCAAAAAATCAACTAGCCGTTTAGCATTTTCCATATGCCGATCCATTCTGATATGTAGCGTTTTTAAACCTCGAATCAATAGCCAGGCATTAAATGGACTCATCACTCCACCAATTTCAGACATAAAGTTAAACTTCAAGCTCATGATATAGTCAAGATCTTTAGAGATAGCCACACCGCCGATTACATCACCATGGCCACAAATGTATTTGGTTGCGCTATGAATTACCACGTCGGCTCCCAACAGTAACGGCCTTTGTAGATAAGGAGAAGCAAACGTATTATCTACGACTACCTTGGCACCATACTTCTTCGCCAGCAGGCATACCTCTTTGATATCAATTATTTCTAAATTTGGATTGCATGGTGTTTCAAAATAAACAACCGTAGCCGTCTGCTCCTTGAGTTCCTTTTCCAATGCTGCAAGATTAGTCATGTCCAACATTTTGCAAACCATATCATAACGCGGCAAAATCTTCGTCACTAGATTATAGGTAGACCCATAAATAGTTCGATGGGTCACTAGTGTATCGCCTGCTTTCATTAACGAGAACAGGACCGAACTAATGGCAGCCATACCCGAAGAAAAAGCAACGGCATCCACCCCATCTTCCAAATCTGCCATTCTTTTTTCAAATACTTTCAAAGTAGGATTATTACCCCGGGTATATACGCAATCGTTGCTTTCAAAAGACATAACCCGCTCGATATGATCGGTATCATGGAATGCGAACGTGGATGTCTGATAAATTGGTGTGCTTAGCGCATTTTCTGCATTCAACTCGTGGCTGCCACCATGAATGAGCTTTGTATCAAACTCGAATTCTTTCATATCCATGTCGCCTCCTAGCGCTGGCCGTACTGATTCAAATAAAAAGATCTCATACTGTCCACATCTTCCTGACTTAACGGAACCACTCCACCTAATTGGATGGCATGTATGGTAGCTTGAGCAGTTTTTTCAACCACGCCAACAATTTTCAACGTTTCCTTCAAATTAGGCCCTGCCGCCAAACAGCCATGGTTGGCAAGAATAACCGCATTGCGACCTTCAAGAGCCTTTACCGCTACCTCCGCTAAAGCAGTCGTGCCCGGAAGTCTATACTCACTAACCCGAACCTCGCCACCTACGATTTGTACCAGATCTTCTGCAGCCGCTGGGATTGGTTTTCTAGCCAAGGCAAATGCCGTGGAAAAGGTACTATGTGTATGCATTACTGCATTCACTTCTTCACGGTTCTTATAGACAGCACCATGCAAGGGATGTTCAATTGAAGGTTTCAATTTTCCATCCACAATGTTACCGTCAAAATCCATAATGACTATCTGCTCGGGTGTAATAATATCATAGTCTACACCTGACGGTGTTATGGCCATCAGTGCTTGGTTTTCTATGCGGACACTGATGTTACCCCAGGTTCCCACAACCAAACTGCATGCCTTCATCTCTTTTCCGGTCTCAATAACAGCTTTTCTAATTTCTTCATATTTTATTGACATATTTACTCCTAATCCTAACTCTACTCATTCATTCAAGACATAGCCTCAAATATTATTCCCTTTAGAATCTCAATGGTATTCACCGTGCCCTGATATCCAAGGACTCTTTAATACCTCTAACTTTTTAGCTATCCTTTTTCTTCTACGACCCGCTTTATCTGCTCTTGGTAGGGTGGACGCAATACACCTTTTTCAGTAATGATTCCCGTAATGTTTTCCCATGGTGTCACATCAAATGCTGGGTTGTACACATCTATTCCGACGGGGGCTATTTGCAGCCCTTCCATCTGAGTAATTTCTTCTTTTGCGCGTTCTTCGATTAATATTCCCTTTCCACTTGCAGTCCCTCTATCCAACGTACTAATTGGCGCGGCAATATAAAAAGGAACATCGTACACTTTCGCCAAGGCCGACAACATAAAGGTGCCAATCTTGTTCGCTGTATCGCCGTTTGCAGCAATACGATCCGCCCCAACCACAATCAAATCTATTTTCCCATCTCGAATCAAGGTTGCTGCTGCGCCATCTACAATTAATTTTGCTGGTATTTTTTCTTGCAGCAATTCCCAAGCTGTCAATCTGCCACCTTGCAATCTCGGTCGAGTCTCATCAGCGTAAACAAAAATATCCTTACCTTCATAATGTGCCTGCCGTATCACGCCTAAGGCTGTGCCATAACCTGATACTGCTAAGGCTCCGGTATTGCAGTGGGTTAATATGGTAGCACCCTGTGGCACCAATTTTGCTCCATTTTTAGATATCATTATGCTGGTTTCGATGTCTTCTTTAAGAATAGTATCTGCTTCTTGCCTTATCCGAGTGGCAATGCTTTGATTCGTCCCACCAGCCGCAATAATTTTGCGCATTCTAGCAAGTGCCCATGTGAGATTGACCGCAGTAGGTCTGGATGCTTGCAAACAGTCGCAGGCTTCCAAGGTTTTTTTCTTAAACTCATCCGAATTCAAGGACAAAAATTCCTTCGCGGCCAAAACCACACCATACCCAGCTGCATCTCCTATCGCTGGAGCCCCGCGGACAACCATATCTTTAATCGCAAATTCTACTTGTCTGTAATCGCGGCAATAATAATATTCAAACGTGTTGGGAATCTTACGTTGGTCTATCAATCGCAATTCCTTGTCAATGAAAAGGACTGTTTCAATGGTATTTGGCACTATACTATTCTCCTTACAATTTATTCAGATCTGTTCATTCATATAATCAAATAGGCGAAAGCAGCCTTATCATAATTCATCATAACCTGCCAGAACCCGTAAGGCTTATCCAAATGCTTTACGAACTGCTCCTAAAAATTATCACGGGATAACATTCTTGTCAAAAAAGCTTCTCCATCATCAAGAGCAGTAAAAAGCCCGCCCTTAAGGCGGTCTAGTCTATTCTTATTCTTTTCCAACGATTTCGGAGTATCAGATACGTAATATACCCCATCCATCCTCCAAGCGTATTCAATAACACATCATCAATATCGGTTACTCTGAAAGATAGTAGCTGAGTCAATTCTATGGCAATAGAAAAAAAAGCAATGGCCGCCGTAACCTTCCACCAACGTGGTTTTTCAAGCAAGGTAGCCGCATAAAGACCAACCGGAATAAACAGGAGAATGTTGCCCAAAATATTAATAAAGAAAGCATCAGAGCCAACTGTATAGCGGTGTATGGTCTGAAATGGTGTTAGATTGATATATTGCGGACTAAAAAACACTTGCCAGTTATCCAAAGATGGCCATCCCCCCTGGAATGCAGTAGGTGATACCAACATAATGAGCAAACAGCAATAGAAAAATAGTAAAAAAAGGGCCGATTCTTTTGGCAGGCCATAGTGACGTTTTTGCACAACACGAATTCCTATGCTCAGCATATATATCAGAATCAGGCCAAGCAGAACATGCACGACACGTCCTGCTAAAACCTCACTCAACTCCATGAATATATAGCTCATTACGACTCCTTACTGCACCAATATTTTTGATAAGTTAAGAGGAATATCATCCTCATTTCCAAATCGGTAGTATTGTTCATTTTGCAACAAAGGCACATATTTCATGCCGGATTCAATGTCTAACGGTTCAACTTGTAAGTATGCTCCATTCTGGTAAAGTCGCGAATCAGCATAATACGTATTCAGGTAGGCATGAATGCTACCATTTTTTAACGCTATTTCCATATCCTCATTTTTTTCAAATCCAACCATCTTGGCTGTTATGCCCAGGTTCCTGTATTCCTCGCTGAGTGTTGAAGCCACTAGTTCCATCTTGGGGTGTTGGATATATCCTATCTGAAGTTCAATTTGTTGGTCTTTGATTTGCTCCCAAGTACTTTGAGCAATTTCAGGATTTTCGTAGAAAACTTCCATTTGATCCAATCCGGCAGACAACTCCGGTGAAGATTCTAGTACTCTTTCCCAACCTAAAGCTTGTCGCAAGCTACTGCGATTTAAAGCGAGAATCAAGACCTTATTTATTTCAGGCGTTTTAGGAATTCCCGTTTTCATATAGAGTACTTCACCGGAAGAAAGGGCCTTCCATCCTTCTGATTCTGCCAAGAAAAATGTTTTCTCCTCTCCGATAGCCGTGTCCACCAAAGCAGCATCATACTCACCCATACGCAGACCATATAGAATGGAATCAAGCCGTTCATCAAAACAAATTTCCAATCGATTCGCATTTTCCTTAATGCTAACAGCAATGGGTTCTAATGCTAAAAAATCATCATCCCAAGCAATTATCCTAAAACTTCCGGTTCCATTAATAGAGGGTTCTTCCCCCTCCGCTACAAATGCACCGTACTCTTCATTCTGCAGCAAAGTAGTCTTTTCAAGTATTGCAAATTGCGGTAAGCCTAGAATACGTTTCAGCACATTAATATCTCCTGACCATTCAATGCTTATCGAGTTGCCATCCAAAATTTGGATACCATCTATTCCCTCAGTGGCTCCACTTAAATATTTGTCCAAGCCCTTCAAGCCCTCGAGCAATCGAATCAGTTTAGGCGAATTGCTATTTGCCATCCGTATGGCTCGTTCAATACTATATTTGACATCCTCTGCACCAACCCTTCTGCCACTATGAAATACCTTGAATGGGTTCAGATCTATCGTCAGGATAGATTGTTCTTCTTTTACCTGTTCAATCAGATCACTCGCAACGACACTGCCTCCAGCATCTTCAAATAATGATTGGTATAGAAGTGTGCAAACCATACGCTCAGCAAAGGATTCTTGTCTTGTAGGATCAAGGGTACTCGGCTCATCTTGGATAACCAAGGTGACCATACTTTCTTCGGTAACCAAACCAGTAATTTGCACAGTAGGGTCTGGCGTCTGTTCAAAGGTTCGTTGAATTAAGTAAACAGAAAGAAAGGTCACGACTAATATGCTCGTTGCTATTAAAAGATATTTTCTTAAAAGAGATTGTCTTGCCATCTTGCTCCCCTTGATCTAAATAAAAATCAGTCCTTGACCCGTTATATGATCCTTTTTAAACGAGACGTCTCCGTCAAACCCGGAATACGACCACGTTTGGCGATTGGTTTGCCATCCACCACTTTCAAATCCATCGTCATGTCTATTGCCGAAGCACCTGAAATATAGCTACCTACACCAAACGCATCCGCACCAGCTTCTTTCAATAGCTCAATTCGCTCTGGAGTAAGCCCTCCAGATACAAATATCTGCACATTCTGGTGTCCACTCATATCCAGTCTTGCACGTATCTCACGGACAAGTCCTTGTGTAACTCCACCTCGTTCACTCGGAGTATCCAATCTAATGCCTTTTAAACGTTCACCAAAATAATCTGCTATTCGGAGTGTTTCAACTGCCTCATCCTGGAAGGTATCTACTAGGACTAGCCTTGGTTCATTCTCTGGCATATATTTGTCATAACCAATTGCTCCCTCTAGGGTATCGCCCAAAACCAAAAAAATGGCATGTGGAACAGTTCCTACCGGTTCAAGATTCTGTAGTTTAGCAGCCACTATGCAGCTTGCACCCGATGCCCCTCCAATAAGAGCAGCGCGCTCCATTACCGGTGCAACAGCAGGATGTACGTGTCGAGCACCAAAAGAATATACTGGTTTACCGGCAGCTGCTTCCACAATCTCAGCCGTTGCAGTAGCCCAACCACTGGAGCTGGCAAGCATACCAAGAATAACGGTTTCAAACATACCGAATTCATCATATGGTCCTTCTATTCTTAGCACGACCTCTTTTTCATAAAACACAGATCCCTCAGGCAGAGCATGAACTTTAACCTTCTTATCTTTCAACAGATTTTCTACTTCGCCGATACCGGCAAACATACCCGTTTTTCTAGCAAATACTTCAGCCACTACATTCGTCTGTCCCTTACCCATCTCATTCAGGATTTCCCTTGTTTTAACAAAGTAAACATCCGTTGTATAGCCATCCAATATTTCTTCGTGGGTTGCGGAGTAGAACAGTCGTTCCTCATCGACATGAAAAGCACCAACCTGATCTAATTTCTTTAATTCTGCCATAGTTTATTCCTCACATTCTTAAACTTAATTTTACCTCAACCGGTGATAATTTTTAATATATTTTGCCTAAAACTTGCTTATCCCATACCTCATCAAGATATTTTTGCACCATTTGCTTGCTTCCATTCGTATCAATTACTAAATCAGCATAGGAAAGCTTTTCTTCACTACTCATCTGAGAGGACAGTCTCTTTTCAATTTCTTTATCACTGAGGCCATCTCGTTTCTTAATTCTGTCTGCTTGCGTGCTTTTGCTACAGTCTGTAACCCATACCTTGTCCACACGTTTATGCAATCCAGCCTCAATTAAAAGTGGGGCATCAATAACGATTACCGTTTCCTTCCCCTGCTTTTCTATGATTGTATTCATCCGGTTTATGATACGTGGATGGATAAATTTCTCTAATTGCTCTCGTTTGGGGGCATCTCCAAAAACAATTTTTCCCAACACTTTTCGGTCAATTTCCTTGTTTTGATTTAAAATTTCTTTTCCAAAAAATGCGACTATATCCTCATAGGCAGGCCTGCCGGGGGCAACTACTTCTCTAGCCAATTGATCTGCATCAATTATTAGGGCACCTTTTGACCGCAAAAAACGAGCTACTGTGGTTTTCCCGGTTCCCATATTCCCTGTAAGTCCAATAATCATAAGCACCTACTTCTGGCAGTGACGGCAGTAGGTCGTCGTCCTGCCTGCTATTTTGCAAGAGCTGAGCGGGGTTCCACAAATAACACAAGGCACGTTTTCCTTGCCATATACCTTATGGCTTTCCTGGAATCCGCCTTTCTGCCCTCTCGCATTGATATAGTCATTTATGCTTGAGCCACCTTCCGCAATTGCCTGCCTTAAAACAGACAAAATAGAATCATATAGCTTTCTTTTCTCTTTTTTTGTAAGAGTCGAAATATCCCGGCCAGGGTAGATGCCTGCTGCAAAAAGCGATTCGTCGGCATAAATATTCCCAATACCAGCGATAAAGCTTTGATCTAGTAACCAGCGTTTTATAGCACCACTTCTTTTCTTTTCAAACAAAGCAAGAAAATCATTCGGCCCGAAGGAAGGGTCCAATGGTTCTGGGCCCATCTTGCGTAATCCGGGTAAACAGGATATATCATGGTTGTCTAAAAGATGGATCCCGCCAAACCGGCGCACATCGGTAAATCGCATCTCTTCCCCTCCTGACAGTTTCCAGATCACATGGGTGTGCTTTTTCATCGCTGTGCCTTCATTGCTAAGATACAGCTGCCCAGTCATGCCCAAATGCACTATCAGCATATGGCCTGTAGATAGGCTTCCCAATAAATACTTGCCTCTTCTTGCAAATCCCTCTATTACATTATTTTGCATTACCTGCTCAAAGTAGCTTGCATCTGTATTCTTGATAACACTAGCTCGCAACACCTTACAGTCCAAGATTTCTTTGTTTCTAAGTGAGCCGTCTAGCTCACGTCTAATGTTCTCGACCTCTGGCAATTCGGGCATTTAGATTCCCTCCATGTCGTACCATGTTGTACCGCTCTTCATATCCACCTTCAAAGGCACCGAAAGTTTGTACGCATCTTCCATACATCGACGCAACAAATCTGTTGCGGCCTCTAACTCTTCTTTGGGTAACTCTAAGATGATTTCATCATGTACTTGAAGGATCATTCTAGCTTTTAATTTTTCTTTTTTCAAAGCCTCATCCACCTTCAGCATAGCAATCTTTATAATATCTGCCGCTGAACCTTGTACCGGGGTATTCATCGCCATCCGCTCAGCACCACTTCTAGCATTGAAATTGCTGCTATTTATATTTCGTATTCTTCTCTTTCTGTTGAGCATCGTTCTTACTTCACCAGAAGCTTTGGCTTCCGCAATGGTCTCATCAATGAATCTCTTAACCCCAGGATAGCGTTCAAAATAGGTCTCTATATATTCCTTGGCTTCATAAACAGGAATGTTCAAGTCACGGGCCAGGCCAAAATCACTAATCCCATATACGATTCCAAAGTTCACAGCCTTGGCTTTGCGTCTCATGGCTTTATTAACCATTTCCATAGGAATATCAAACACTTCACTGGCCGTTGCAGTATGGATATCCTTGTCCTCAATATAGGCTTGCGTCATTTTCTCATCTTTAGACAAATGTGCCAATACCCTAAGCTCAATTTGGCTATAGTCTGCAGCCATGAGTATATTCCCATCATCCACTGGCTTAAAGGCTCGGCGAATCAACTTGGATTCCTCTGTTCGAATCGGAATATTTTGAAGATTAGGATCTGTGCTAGACAGTCTACCCGTAGAGGCCACCGTCTGGTTGTAACTGGTATGAATGATGCCATCTTTTCGGCTTCCTTGCTCCAGCAATCCTTCCACATAGGTGCTATTCAACTTAACCCATTTACGGTAATCCAAAACCAAGGACACAATGGGATGATCATCTTTCAGCTTATCCAGTACTTCTGCATCTGTAGAGTATCCCGTCTTGGTCTTTTTAAGGGGGGTAAGCTCTAACGTTTCAAACAGGATTTTGGATAGCTGCTTGGGGCTATTTATATTAAAGCGCTCTCCCGCATTCTCGTAAATTTCCGATTCAATCGCTTCAATCGTTTTCAGTAGTTTAGTCCGCATAGTAGACAGATAGTCCAGATCTACCCTTACACCGTGTCGCTCCATATCACACAGTACAGACAAAAGAGGCAATTCCAAATCCTCATATAGGGATAAAAGGCCCTCTTCTTCTAGTGCCTTTTGAAGCAAGGGGAAGGAAAGATAATTTGCAAGTACAGCCCAATGCTCCGCATTGGAAGGCAATTTTACATCTAAATAGTTGGCAATTAGGGTTTCTTCCGTATACTCTCTAGCCTCTGCATCCAAAAGGTAAGCCATCAGGGATACGTCGTCAACCAAGGGTAATTCTAGGTCCCACATTTTGCACAGAGATAATAGGGTTTTCGCTTGCAAGGACATAATTCTTTGTCCAGAATCTACCGTTGCCCGTATAAATCCCTCGGCCTGCCCTGGCATGGGCATAAACGGAACAAATTCGCCTAGCGTTTTACCATCGAAGATCTGAATCTTCTTTATGTTGGTTTCTTTCCTGGTCTGTTCACAAACCAAGGCCAAACCCAGTTCAGCAGATTTTCGTTCTGCCATAAATTCACGCCATTCGTCTATATCTTCTATGGTTACAAGCTTATATTGTATTGTCCGGGTAGGCCTTTTTTCTTCCGCCTGGGCCACTGTTACGGTCGTCATACCCATCTTTTTAACGAGCGATGTGAATTCCAGTTCCTGAAATAAAGCTGCTGCCTTTTCCTTATCCAAACCAGTGAAGCGATAATCTGCCAAATCCTCTAGATTTTCAATATTGGTTGCAATCTGTCCCAACTCGTAGCTAAGTTCCGCCTGATCTTTGAACGTAGTAAGGTTTTCTAGTAGTTTTTTACCGGATACGTCACCTAAGTGTTCATATACCCCTTCCAAATTGCCATAGGCCTTAATTAGTTTTAAAGCGGTCTTTTCTCCAACACCGGGTACACCGGGAATATTATCTGAGTTATCGCCCATCAGGGATTTAACATCGATTAGTTGTTCCGGTTTTATTCCATATTTTTCGTCGATAAAGGCTATATCGCAACGTTCTGTCTGGCTGATGCCCCGCTTGGTATAAAGCACTTGAATGTTATCGTCCACCAATTGCAAGGCGTCTCTATCTCCGGTGACAATTAGAGCATTCTTTCCCTCGGAGGCAGCTTTCTTGGCATAGGCGCCTAAGATATCATCTGCTTCATATTCATCCATTTCTACGTAAGGAATACCCAAAGCATCCATCACTTCGCGAACCGTGGCAAATTGTTGGGCTAGCTCTGGGGCACTTTTTTTCCTTGTTCCCTTATATTCGGCGTACATTTTATGTCTGAATGTTTTTTTACCCTTATCGAAAGCCACCAAAAGATAATCTGGTTTTTCTTCATCCAACAGCCGAAGCAGCATGGTTACAAAACCGTATACCGCATTTGTGTAGCGACCTTTTTTGGTTTCTAAGAGTGGGAGTGCATGAAAGGCTCTATGTAATAACGAATTTCCATCTATCAATACAATCTTTTCCATTAAGTACCGTCCTTGTTAAATTTCTCTACTAATCATATCAAAAAAAAGAAAGCTATGCTCCTTTTTCTGAGCATAGCTGCATTCTTTCTATTGTATTATTTCCACTCGTATTTCCACCAACGACGGTGTTTCCTCTGTACCGACATCATTTTCACTCTCTTCGTCCTTCTCACCTAGCTCGGTTAAAAAGTTCTCCCAGCTAGATAGGCCTTCTGCATCCAGTTGAACGGCATATACAAGGTATTCTGGGTTTTCTTCAACTTCTACCAAAGAAAGCTCTTTTTGTTCAAAATACGTCTTAACGGCAGCCAAGCTTTCTTCCTTAATAAAATAAGTTGGCTCCATCCTGTTTTCTTCCGTAACGGCCATTTCCGGCGATGCATTTTTTAAAGTAACTTCAGTCTCTTCATCTGCTGCAGGTGCTGCAAACATCATGGGTTCTTCAGCAGGTTCTGCACCCATTCCATCGCTATCTTCTAGCACATCCCCAAACGGAACTTCTTGCTCCTGCATCGCCATTTCCAGTGGTGCTTCATCTTTTAACATTTCAGAATTACCCATTCCTATCATGTTGGGCAAATTAATGGCAATCAATCCGGCTGCAGCAATACCCATAGCCACTCGTAGTACTCTTCTTTTATGCAGGGGCAGTACGGCTAGCATTCCCTTTTCTTGTTCCTTCACGGCCTCTTTCCAGTGGTTTCTGAACCCTTCCGGTACTTCTACGTCCGGGAGGTCGCGAATGGCTTGCATCATAATTTTGTATTCTTCATATTCTTTTCTGCATTCATCACATGTATCTAAATGGTTATTGAACGCTGCTTCTTTATCTCCAAGTTTGGAATCCAGTGCATCGCTCATTTGTTCTCTGCATTCTTTGCAATCCATGACAACCTCCTTTCTTAACTATCTTTTTGACGTATGTAACCTTGCAGTTGTTCCCCCTGATTCAATAAGGCCTTCAGGTCCTTCCTAGCTCGGTAGATCCTAGATTTGACTGTCCCGACAGATATTTCTAAAATTTTTGCTATTTCTTCATAGGATAGCTCTTGGTATTCCCGCATCAGGAGTATCTCCCTGTGATCCTCCTTTAGCTTAGCAATTGTGTCTTGCATTAAAACACCTAGTTCCTTATTTTCAATTCGTTCTTCCGGGGTGGATTCTTCAGAAGGCAATTCCCTACTGATTTGTCCATCTTCTGTCTGAATATCGTCATCCAAGTGAAGCACTTTATTTCGTTTTCTTTTTCTAAGATAATCTCGACATGTATTCGAGGCCACATAGTTCATCCATGTGCTAAATGCGGCTTCCTGACGAAAACTTCCCAATTTCTTATATAGTTTTAGGATGATTTCCTGTGCAGCGTCTTCCGCATCTTCCCGATTCTTAAGAAAATAGAAACATATGGAATATATCTTTTTTTCGTAGCGA
Source organism: Clostridia bacterium (assembly GCA_016887505.1). NCBI lineage: Bacteria > Bacillati > Bacillota > Clostridia > Clostridia bacterium. Next base: position 1,106,611 of record CP069393.1, read on the forward strand.
ATAATTAGTTGCTCAAAGGCATCTACATCGCCATCATTGAATTTTCCTATTAGTTCCACATCGGAAACCATAACGACCTCCTCCTATCTAAAATTCTCCATTCTAGTTTACTAAGTATATATACCCTTGGCAACTAAATAAAACTTATAAATTTGTATTGACTTCCTGTAGTACATAAGGTAAAATTCCTATTGTTCACTTGAACAAGCCACTTTGCCGAAGTGGCGGAATTGGCAGACGCACTGGACTCAAAATCCAGCGAGGTTCACCCCTCGTGCGGGTTCGACTCCCGCCTTCGGCACCATATTAAAGGCTCCCGATTTTTCGGGAGCCTTTTCTTGTTTTTCACTAGATATAGATGAATTAACACTATCCAAATTGCCATATCGGCAAGACTCTTGTGAAACAGATCACTATACTTCGTCTAAGATAACAAACTAATATATAATTAAATTTTGTTAAAATTTAATGTAACCTTGAATAAATCTCCATCTATAGTCAAAGCCAATTTTCCGTTTTGCAGTTCGCTCAGGCTCCTTGCGATTGAGAGTCCGAGACCATTCCCCCCAGAATTCCGGGAGCTATCACCACGCACAAAACGCTCCATCAACTCTTCAGCAGATATGTTCAGAGGATACTTCGAAGTATTCTTAAAGATAATTACCACGTCTTTATCATATTCTTCAACAGCAATATACACGCGAGTTCCATTTTGAGCATATTTGCATACATTGTTCATTAAATTATCGAACACTCTCCATAGCTGACGTCCATCAGCCAAGACTCTAACTGGTTCTTCAGGCTTATTGACAACCAACTCAAGACCTGCGTTTGATAGTTTCTGTTCATATTCACCAACAGTCTGGACTAGCAATACACCTATTTCGCAAGGCGCTAAATGAACATCAATACTACCAGTAGAAGCCTTGGACGCTTCTACCAAATCTTCAATCAGTTTTTTCAACCGCTCAGATTGCCTTAGGAGCACCTCTGTGTATTCGTTGATTTTTTCATTTTCGATAGTCTCTTTTCCTATGAGATCTGCATAGTTAATTATGGAAGTCAGTGGTGTTTTGATGTCGTGAGAAACATTGGTAATCAACTCTGTTTTGAACCGTTCGCTTCTCATCCTCTCATCTACAGCCTGCGTCATACCATCAGCAATCTGATTCAAATTCTCGCCAGCGCGTCTGAAATCCCAGAACATCCATCTAGTGTTCACTTGATAGGAAAGGTCACCCGTCGCTAGCGCTTCACTGCCTTTCTGCAGCTTACGTAGCACTAGGGCAATATACAGAAAAAATGGCACCAGAGTAACATTGAATACCAGCCAAAGCATTGCTTGATGGCCAGTGTTACGGGACATTGCTGAGAGTAACAATATTAGACTTCCAGCACTCACAAGAATCAATGTCTTCCAGATCAGCGGAAGATTTCTAAGAAGTCTGACAATACATATCCATACTGCTTTTAGGATACGCAGTGTTAGCAGAATCAAGCGATAGAAAATCGTATTTTCCCACCACCTTCCCAACTTGATTCGTACTGCAAAGTTCATAGAGAAGAGCATCATCAAAATTAAAAGGGCCGGAACGCCAAGAGCTATAGCTATGTAGCTTTCTACTCCATACAGATTGGTATTAACAAACGCTATCACCGTAACTACAGCAACCGCATAAATCCCTAAATATAGGTCGAAGGGCATTGTCACATCCCCGTTAGCCACAATATCCTCGTATCCCGCTTTATGTCCCGCTGCGCAAAGCAGGAAAATTAATAAAGCGATAGAGGACAGGAGCGAAAGCAAACCGATAATCCAAATTCCATATCTCAGAGAATAAGCTAGTGTAAGCACCTGATTGGAAAATGAATATTTATCTGTCTGGGGAAAAGCATCATCAATGTAGATCTTAACCGTGTAACTTTCTTCAACAAACTGTTCCACCGTCGCAACTTCATCTTTATCAAATTGATGCTCAATTACAAAAGATGTTTGTCTATTCATGTTATTCGGAAAAATTTTCTTATCCTCTTTTTCGTTATCAACAAGAACTTCAAACCCAACGTTCGTTTCATTACAAAATTCATTGATATAGTCAGTATCATCTTTCAAATAAGAGTAAAGTAGGGTTCGTCCATCACTACGGCTCATTTCAGAAAAAATTTCCGTTTTGATTCTATTCTCGCTTTTCGTATAAAATTCATAATCCACCATCCAAAATGCAGCCAAAGCACTGCCCAAAATCATAGATGCTGTAATCACCAGCAAAAAAAATGCAATTATTTTTGCTGGGAGGCTATGTGTTAATTTTTTTTTCATTCCTGTTGTCCTCTCTTTCCAGGTTCCATTTTATATCCCTGCCCCCACACTACCTTCAAATATCTTGGTTCAGCAGGATTCCACTCCAATTTCTCTCTTAGATGCCGGATATGTACTGCTACAGAATTTTCATTTCCATAAGGAACGTCTTTCCATACTCGTTTGTAAATCTCTTTCGGTGAAAAAACGTGTCCTTGATTTTTCATCAACAATTTCAATATTTTATATTCCGTAGGTGTTAACGCTATCCTTTCTCCATCCCGCAACACAGTCTTGCTGTTGTCGTCAAGATCAATGCCTCCTACGCTGTAATTTTTCGGTTCTTGGGCACCACCACCCAATTGCATATACCTACGCAGTTGGGATTTCACACGAGCAGCCAATTCCACAGGACTAAAAGGTTTAGTGATATAATCATCAGCACCAACGTTCAATCCCAGAATCTTATCAGTATCCTCATTTTTTGCTGTCAGCAAGATAATAGGAACATTGCTCTTTTCTCTAATTTTCACCATGGCTGAAATGCCATCCATCTCAGGCATCATAATATCCATAAGAATTATGTGAATATCATTTTTTTCAATGACCGAAAGTGCTTCAACACCAGTAAAAGCTTCAAACAACATATAATTAGAATCTGCAAGATAAATTTTCAATGCACTAACAATGTCTCTTTCATCATCGCATATCAAGATGTTATACATAATCGTCCTCCTCTGGGAATATTGTACGTGGTTCTCACTTTAAATTTAAACTACTCAAACTCTTAAGATTTTATTAAGATGAATTATACTTTTATCTTTGAGATACCTTGAAAGTAATTCCCCTTTAGACCTATCGTACTATATTTCACATTTAAATAGAATTACTTCCCCCTAGACTCAAAATACGAGGTTCACCCCTCGTGCGGGTTTGACTCCCGCCTTCGGCACCAAAAAACTTAGGATTTTATATTCCTAAGTTTTTTTATATGAATTTTTCTAAATTCAATTTCTATTATAATGTTCTCTAATACCTAAATAATAGCCTTTCATGTTGGAGCGTGTAATAGTTGCATAGTTCCATATGGTTCTTTATGACCGTCAATCCATTGCGAGTACCATCAGTCCACATCTACCAAAATTATCATAGTCATATTACGAATTTTTACGTTTGTCGGCGTGTACTTCATTAGAATAAAGCCTAGGCAGTTGATAAAAATTAATCGTCATGGTTCTACTACTAGATGACTGAACGGTGTTTATTCTTTCAATGCAAATATAAAATAAAAGTCCCCCCATCCGTATAGGTTGGGGGGGCTTTAGATTAGCAATATGCATTCTTTCTTCCCATGGCTTAAAAGTTGTTTGCCACTATATTACTCTCTTCTGAAAATCAGGCAAGTAATCTCTTTCTAATCAAAAGAGTAATGGCTAGCAAAATACCAATCCAAATCATAGGAGTATAGAGGCTCTCACCACCTGTGTTTGGCATATCCGTTACTTCTGGCATATCCATTATATCCTCAAGCACAAAACTTTCTGGGACTAATACAGCATCAATCACATGTATCACACCGTTTGTCGCTTCAATATCTGCTGTTGTAACCTTGGATGAATTTACCATGACACCATCATCTAAATTTATTGTTAATGATTCACCTTGTAAAGTTGTTGCCATCATATCGTCCGTCAAGTCTGTACTCATGATTTTGCCAGATACAACATGATACAGTAACACATCCGCAAGATCCGGTTGAGCTAACAAGTCTGCTGCAGTAATGTCTAATGCTTCCAAGAGAGCTGCAAAAGCATCATTCGTCGGGGCAAACACTGTAAATGGCCCTTCACCCTGCAACGCACCAACTAGTTCAGCCTCCTGCAAAGCGGTGACAAGTATTGAAAAATTTTCATCCCCAGATGCAATATCAACAATATCGCCCGTAGCTGCAAGAGCAGGGGTGCTCAGCATTATGATGAATACCAATGTCAATAACATAGTAAATCTTTTTTTCATAGTAACACCTCCTAAATCAATACTATCATTCGTTTGATGTACCCCATAATTTTTAGTCCCACAAAATAAGAAAGCTCAACATCTTTTCCCTTCAGATGGCATCTATTTACCTCTACTGATATGAAGATGCTTACTATTCCAAAATAGCAACCTCCTAATCAATATAATGCTAATCTCTAGTACTATGCTTCAAGCATCGTAGAGCAACTATTATTTGAGTTTAAAAGATTTCCAAACAGATGCTTTACCCTTTTCTAGAAAAATAGCATCACCAATCAACCTTACCCGTGAAGCCCAGGCTATAAGCCCGATACATTTCAAGCCATAGGTTGTCTAGCTGACACTCCTTATTTTGTATAGATTTCATAATAGGGGGAAAAAATAAGTCGTGATATGAAACAAAAAATTCGTGCAACTGCTCTTCAGATAAGGTAATATTAAACAGTCTTATTTTTTATTTCCCCATGTTTACCAACAACAGATATAGTCATAGTGACTGTTATATACGTTTATTTGTAAACTATTTTTACACCAACACAGTTTTCTTTTATAAATATTACATAAAGTGAGGTAACCGATGAAAAAATTTGCGGGTGTTCTAATTATCGCTATGTTGCTGCTTACAGCATGTTCTGCCGAAGAACCAGTCAATTCTGAGACAGATTTCTTCGAAGAAACAGCAACAGAAAACAGCACGGTATCAGAAGAATTACAAAGCTTTGGTGATGTATACGATGGTGATTTAATAGAAACACTAGACTATTTTAATGATCACTATGAGCAGCTAGAGGATAATCAAATAAAAGATTTTTCAGAAAATATAGTTGCTGAATACACTGCCCTCTGCGAGAAACCAATAAACGGTATATTGATTGGTGATTGTCCAGAACCAGAGACAGCCTATATACCCATGTCACCAGTTCTAGACGATGGGCTCTATGATTTCTATGACTTTTCCACTAGCGAATTCAACCTCGCCTTTTTCAAAGACCAACCTTATAACTATGAATACTTTCAGAAAATAGCCGAAAGTGATCTCTTTACCATCTGTATGGGAATATATGCAGATTCTGGATTCTTACAGCCAGAAGGCTTTCGAGCAATTGTAAAGCCAGATGTTTTCGAAAAATTTCAGCTCGTAATCGCCTCACTAGAAAATGAAAACAGTGAAATACCCTATCTTCCAAATATGGAATATGATGGTGTTGATAGCGTTATCAATTCAACCGTATCCTACCCTCAAGTATTAATGCACAATTTCGAAGAAGTCCTAGAACTTAAAGACGAGGATACCTGGAAAACCTATGTTTTTCTGCCAGTACAATTTGTTGAAAACGAAATAGAAACGGCCAATCACAAAGATGTTTTTCACTATGCTGAACTTACTTCTGGTACACAAGTATCCGACAAATTTAAAGTCGAACTTTTTGAAAACGGTGCAATGGGCATGGAAAGCCTCAAATACAGATTGTTAGGCAATGGCTTTCTAAAAGGAAACCTTTTTGGCGACAGCGAAGGACAAATCCATGCCACTTTCGCAGAAAACTATTTTGATAAAAATGTAATGCTAAAAAATGATTTTTACGACAACGGGGAAGAAGAAGCCGACCTAAATACGAATAATCATTTTGCAGTAGACCGAGAGATGCTGCAACTTCCGGTAGAATATATTTCCTATCTTGAAAATGAAGGCGAAATAACTTGTGAAATGTATGTAAAAGAATTAGAGTTTGAAAATGATCCAGTGGAAACCATCAGTATTGCACATATTACCGAAGTAAAAATAAGCGATGCGGAAATAAATCGAGTTAACAACGAAATTACCAAGATGGGAATGCTAGATTCAACCACAACGAATGATGATTCAAGTAGTCTGTTTGAAAATGAAACCCTTTATTCAGAGGGCAATGACTTCTATATTGACTACTCAAAATATGCAACCGTTATTATCCCTATGCAAGAAAGTATAAACTCAGATACATTAACACCACGAATCATTAATGTTACCAATACCGGCAATGAAGTACCACTTATGTTCTCAATCCTTGGGGATGCAATAAGTATCGAATTATCCTACATAGAAAATGGTATGGAGGATTCACAAAAACCAGTAGAAACAACAATTGACGGACCTATTGGCAATGAATGCTTTATTTTGGGAGCAGCACTTCCTAATGACACATCATTTGTGCGAGTAACCGTACTTTATATTGATGGATCTGGTGTAGAATCGACTACCTTTACACTAGACGATATGCGTGATCCCAGTGCATATAAAATTTTCACCATCAACAAAATGTAACGTTGAATATAAAAAACAAGCTAGGGTATTTTGCCCTAGCTTGTTTTTTATATTCCTGTGTTTTATACGAGATTGAGCTATCTATTGCTATTTTGCCTACTTATGAACTCTTTTTTAAAACAAAAAGCGAGCAGTCTTTCGACTGCTCGAAACTCCAACGAAACTTTCTCTACCTTGTTTTTTCAAATCTCTTTGAAACCAGTTACAATCATTACCACCTCAAACATAAATCACCTTAATCAGTTCCCTGACCTTAGATGCCACATGTTATTGGAGACTTCTACTGTAACCAAGATATTAGGTATTCCTTGAAGTGTAACCTTAGTATACTCCATTTTAATAAATGAGCAAGTAGGGTAGTCGTCGCAATGCACCCCTATGGCCTGAATTTGGTCAAATACCTATGCTTTATGCGCAATAGCTTTGATTTTCAAAGTTTTTTAAGGCTTGCCATATTTTCTTCATCTATTATTTGTTTTTTTCATTCCGTATCAACCTTAATTTCTAAAAAACTTCCTCATTATGGGGCTGGATAAATCACTTCAATAGACTGGCTAGGACCATCATAATTCACTTCACAGCCCAGTGCTTCAGCAATAAACCGAAGTGGCAACATAGTTCTACCCGGCGGGACAATAACTGGAGTCACCTCATCATTATAGGAATCAATAAGCCGCTCTATACCATCCACCCTAGCAGTAGGATTATCAATCCAAAGTTCCAGATATGTGCTTCCTAAACGTACCGTTGCTTTCTGAGTCCCATTATTCCAACCTACAGCTGCACCTAGTGGGTCCGCAATATAGCGTACCGGTAGTAATGTCCGTCCATCCATAATAACGGGTGCAACATCCATGTTCTTATCTAGGCCATTCACTTGATAGTTTTTTTGTCCAATCACCAGATCAATGACAACTGAAGAAGGTAAAACTGGTTCCGTCGCATCCGGATCAACTACCATATAAGCCACAGAATTTGAATATTCCGAATTACCAAAGCCATTGTATGCACTTACCTGGTAGTGATAGGTTTCGCCGATCATGAGTGTATCCTCATCCTCATAGCTAGTTATATCAGCACCTACTGTGTCTATCTGTGTCCATATTAATGAAGTACCAACCTTCCGATAAATCTTAAACCCAGTTTCATTGCTCGAATTATCCTTCCAAGTCAAATCGTGCGTTTCCATATCACCATCAGCACCAAGATCCAATTCACTCGGAGCAAAAGGATAGAGTGGAATTGCAACCAAGCCCAATACTTCATATTCATAGGTGTTTGAATAACTAGAATTCCCAAAGCCGTTGTAGGCATAGACTTTGTAGTAATATTTGTCTCCTACTACTAGAGAATCTGTATCCTTGTAGGCTGTAACATTTGCTCCAACACTAGCGATTTCCGTAAACACGAAGGAATCCTCATGCCTTCTAAAGATCTTAAATCCACTTTCATTTGCAGCATTGTCGTCCCATGTAATATCGTGGGTAAACATGGATGAATCTGTACCAACCTTTAGATTCGTTGGCATAGCTGGATAGGCAACCATAATAATGGGATCGATTGGAATAACAGTATAGCCCATACTAAAATCGGCATCGCTTTCATCGCTACCATACACTGGCAACTTTATACCCATTCCCAAGTCTCTTATAGCCACAAGTCCTGTCATTTTGATTCTAGCAGTATTGCTACTAATCTGCGGCACAGTAAATGTAAAACTATTGCCACTTCCCTCACCTAAAAAAATGTCATAGCTTGCACCAGAATCTGTCGATAAATAGAACTCGAAAGTTGTGGTGTTATTGTCTGTCCACTCCACCGTAGCCTCTGAGCCCCGTCCTAAAAACTCACCGCCATTTGGTTTCGTAATTACTGGAGCATCTGCACCAAAGGCCCTGCATGGTAAAACAAACAATCCCAACACCACGATTGTACCGAATAGAAATCGCATCCTCTTCATTTTCATCTCTCCCCTCAAAACTAGATTGCATAAGCAACTTATGTTTGTATTTGAGTCTCGATATGTGTTTGATTCATGGTGTTGGAAATATATCCTCTACTTAAATTGTATCACGCTTTTTAGGATTTTTAATTACTACTGGGCACAAAAAAGAATAAAGCCACAAACAAAAGTTTGGGGCTTAAAGTTTGGGCTTTATTCTTTTGTAACTTCTTCTTAAAATACTTTGGTCCATAAGTAACCACATTATTATGGTAATTTCTCAAGAAGGAAGTCTTATTAACCAAATCCCCACTACCCAAAATAACAACACCCAAGCAAGAAGAACTACCCTGGTTTCTTTTTCTCCAGCTTTTTCTGACTTGTCTGGAATTTTTCAGTTTCCAAATTGACTCCGGTTACGATTCACAACATAGACTACTACTGCCGCATATAGAATGGCAAGAATACCTAAAGCACTTCCATTCATTGTTCTCCTCCTATTCCAATCCCTTACGAATACGTGGCACAATAAATAAAGCAAGCAGGGCGGCTAGTAACACAACAATACCCGTCTGTCCAAGAACACTAGGCCAAGTAGCTGTATTGGAAAGAATCTCATTTACAGATTTATAGGACCAGTAATAGGGCAATGGATAAAAGAATTTCTGCCAAAAAGAGTTCAAAAGTTCGGTTGCAGCAATTGCTCCAGCAAGGGGCATGAATAATAGTTTTATGCCTCCCGCTGCTGTTATCACATCATCACTATTCAAACCTTGAATGAATCCAACCATCACACTAATCAAGGTAATACCAAGTATGGAAATTGTCAGTTGACCAAAAGAAATATCTCTAAAACCCGTCAATAGCACTAGGGCAAAGGAACCCATGATGGCAAGTACAACACCCATCAGGCTTTTACCCAAGACGAAGGTTCCCCGACTCATTGGAGTCACATTAAGAGCAGATACCGTCTGATCTACCTTTTCTTCCACAATGCTCATCGCAATCAACATCCCACCCAGTACGGAGGTAAACAGCATCGCTGCTGCCACCAACAACTTTTTGAGTGGCGGTATGGTATGACCATAATCTACAATTTCTGCATTCGATCCCTTCCCTGCCGTATCCGTTTCTTGAAGTGTCTTAAGAAGTTTAGCTAGATCTACGACCCCTTCAGGTTCATTTCCTTGGGTAAGAATGTAGTGGCTGTTCTCCTCAGGTAAAATAGCGACAATATTATCTCTTTTATTGAGCCTATGTTCGACTGACGCTAGGCTATCGAACTCTTCCACAATCGCAAAGTCACGGTAAAAATCCACATATTCATGTTCATCTGACCTAAGAAAGGCTAGACTCACCGTCGTCTCATTGACACTAGGAACTAGTAAATTGATTACCACCGCAAAAAGAATCGGCACCAATATAATATATACCGTAAGAAAATCCCGCGTGCTCACCTTCAGGTCGCGGATAAAAATCAGCAAAGCTCTTCGAATCATATCGGCCACCTTTCTAGGCATAAAGTCTACTTCTGAATCGCAAGTCGGCCAACAAAAACAAAACCATCCCCGCTGCGAAAAATCCCAATGAGCTCATCAAAACATACGATATTTCTCCAGCCGGTAGCAATGTTTCCTGAAACCCCTCTAAAACATAGTAGGTAGGAATCAAGCGAATCCAAGCTGGTTCCCAACTAGGTATATAGTATGCGGCCCCTGGTATCATCAAGAACATCATTATAAGATACAGTGCTCCAAACGACTTGTTGATATTCTCATAGAAGCCTGAAACCAATAGTCCTAACGAGGAAGTGAAAAATCCAGTAGCCAATAAAAAAATCAGAAGGCCCCCATACTGCGCTCTTGCTCCCATCACTGGCAAAACAATAATTAAGCTAGTAACAACACTGGTAGCAGCCACAATCATGATTTTACTCAGTAAATACTGCCAAACTGCACTTGGTGTAACTGCGTAAGCCCGGATTACGTCTTCCTTTTTGTCTAAAAAAACATAAGCCGCTACAATGAAAAAGCCCATCAATGCTCCATTAAAGGTGAGAAAAACAGGCAATGTATTTTCCCGTACGTTGAGCAAGACTGGATTATCTTCTATTGTACGAACTTCTTGGGCATCAAATATTGCCCCTGTAACCTGAATATCTTCATTGTGTAAGACCAATAAAATATTCCGCATTCTTTCCGACTCGTAACCCTGAATAAAATAGGTGTAGCGCAATTCCCCCATGTCACCTAGATATACTTCCGCACCTGCTTCATTTTCTATTTCCACCAACTGAAGCAGATCATCACGCTTATCGAACACATTGTAATGATTTTCGTTTGTCGAATAGCGACGAACGAGTACTTCCTCTTTTCCAATTTCTATATACATACTTTCCGGCGGCAAGCCATAATACTCATCTAGCACAACTTCAAGGAAAGCCTCTTGCTCTGCTGGAGGCATATTCAGATAAAGGTATTCATCAACAATGGGGTTATACTGTTTCGGAATCGCAAGCAATAGTACAGCCAGCATCACCAATGCCATACCAATTTCAACATAAAAATAAAAGCTACGAGAAGCCAGTTTGAATTCTTTGACAAAACTAGACCAGAGCTTCATATCAGGCCAGCTCCCTTCCAGTAACCTTTATGAAAATCTCCTCTAACGTCGCTTCCTTTGTATGCATGGTTTGAATATCGTACTTTTCTATTACCTTCTGCAATAAGGCTTTATCTTGTGGTAGCACCGTAGAAAAGGTCTTTTTCTGCAGCATACCAGCATCAAGATATTCAACCTCCACAAGCTGTTTTCCATAGCGGAGCTTAAGCTTTCGAGGTGAATCGACTAGCAGTATCTCACCATCCACGATAAAAGCCACCCTATCACATAGCTCATCCGCAATATACATGTTGTGGGTAGTTAAAAAGACCGTAACACCCTTGGCGTTTTCAGCCCGAATAATATCCTTAATCTTAGAAGCAATCGTAGGATCAAGCCCCGTAGTAGGTTCATCCAAAAACCAAAGTTCCGGATAATTCAACATTGAACGAGCAAAGGTCAAACGATGCTTCATCCCCTTAGAGTACTCACCCGCTCGTATATCTTCTTTACCATCTAGACCTACCATATTCAACAGTTCCATGGGATCCATCGTCTTACCATCAAAAAGCTTTCGATAAAACTCCAGATTCTCTTTCCCGGAAAGTTTGGAATAAACATTGGATTGCTCAAAACTCATGCCAATTTTATTAAACATTTTATTGGACAGTTTCTTAACATCATAACCTGCCACTTCGACCTGGCCTTGCTGCAATCGCAGCAGCCCCGTCAAAATGCCTTGGGTCGTTGACTTGCCTGCTCCGGAAGGCCCAAGAAAACCGAATATCTCACCTTTTTTCACTTCAAAGCTGATATCCTTCACAGCATACGTGTCATTATTTTTGTAGGAATGGAACAAGTTCTGAACCTTGATCATGCTATGCCTCCTTTTACTCAGGCTAACAATAGGTGTGTTTCTATATCATTCTCAAACAAACCCATTCTCAACCACCTGCTCTCAAAAAATGGAATCGAATCTCCTTCAACAGTTTTTCAACCAACTCTTGCTGGCCTGAAATTTCTATCTTCGTCTCATCAATCTTGATTGAAGAAAGACTCTTCTTGATTGTTTCAGACAACCTAATTTCAATTTCCCCTCGCCGATAAAATCCATCCTGCACTTCTATAAACTCGAGTCGGTCCAAATATTCCAAAATCTCCCAACGGCAAACATTTCGTAATAATATTTCTTCCATAATAGTGGCCATTAGGATAACTCAAATCTGTGATAATCCTGGTTTAGCAGGTCTATAAATAAAATCTGGTGTCTCAAGATTTCCCCTTTATCCAAAAGAATCTTAATCGCCTCTGCCACCTCTATTGAGGCTACCATAGCCGGCGGAAATGAAAGATTCCCCAGCTTTGTTTCTGCACCCTTATTCTCATTATGACGATAAATCATATTCAGTGTTCTATCCCCTGGCATAATGGTGGCCACTTGACCGTACCAACCAGCAATGGCGCCGTGCACCATAGGAATAGCCAACTTTTCAGCTTCATCCTGCACTATAAAACGAGTATCAATATCATCAAGCGCATCTATGATCACATCATGACCCGCCAGAAGGTTGTTTGCATTTTCTTTGGTTAAAAATTCCCCTATCCCGATAATCTGGATTTGGGAGTTCACACGTTCCATTCGCTCCAAAGCTACTTCCACTTTTTTTCTGCCCAAAACTTTCTCATCACTCAGAATCTGACGGTTCAGATTCGTTTCATCAAAAACATCTCCATCTACTATGCTGATATGGCCTACACCTATCCGAGCCAACATCTCCATCACATAGCCGCCTAGACCTCCCGCACCCACAATGCAAACCCGCTTTTCAGACAAAAGCTGATTCTCTTTTTCGCTAATACTAGAGCGATTTCGTTCATATCTCATATCATCCTCCTCCTACCGGCGGAAACAAAGACAAGACATCTCCATCTACAACTATATGGTCCGCACTACCATCCCGACCATTTACTAGTAGAATGGCAACATCCTTCTTGCGAATGTCGAGCATACTCAATACTTTTAGCACACTTAATCCCTCGATTAATTCAAGTTCTAGTTCTTTCCCCCTGTTTTCACGCAGAGTTGCAAATAGCCTCACTTTAATCTTCATATTTTACCCCACTAAGTATAATATACAATATTGCAACCTTATAAACAATTTCATATACATCTCGTCGATTATTCTACAAACCCTCTACCCATATTTCCATCTGAAATAGCACTTAGCACTCTCTGGTTGTTTTTCAATCCCTAGATATTTCTAATCTAAAAAGGGCTTCCCGAAAGAAGCCCTTTTTAGTTATCTTTATTAGATTCCCAATTCATCAATTTTTTCTTGGGTAGGCACACCACTTTCATCCCAGCCTCGCAGAGCATAGTAGCCTTGCAGCATCTCATCCAATCTAGTAACTTCACCGACAGATGGACCTTCTGAAATTGGCTCTTTTAAGAGTCTAGGTGGTAAGGTATCTTGATCTGCCCCAACACCGGCAGCCATGTTGAATATTCGCTCTATGTTCCAAATTCTTTCCCCAGCTTTCAGTACTTCCTCGGCAGACCATTTATCTCCGGTTGCCGCTTCAACCATGGCACCATAATCTTCTGCATTCATGGCAAATGAGGTGAATAGGCATAGCCCAGAAGCATCGATAAAGGCAGATAAATCCTGGAATATTTTAGTCCAAACATCCTTGCCTTCCGTCGCAAATCGGTCCAATTTTTCTGGCAGTCCCAAAATCTCAGGAGAAATCAAATAGCCACGTACATGACAACCCCCTCTATTGGAAGTCGCATAGGATAATCCTTGACCCTGAATCGCTCTCGGATCATAAGCAGGCATTTCCTGTTTTTTAACAGACATGGATAATTCAGGTATTCCATAGGAGTCAGCCAACCTATATGAGCCATCAGCCATTTTATCTCCTAAACCTTCCCGCATCCCCATTTTCTTCGTCCACTCAACAATGGCCTTGTCATCTCCAAAATTCAAGGATAAGCCATCTAATTCGCGGTCTTTGATGAATCCTTTTTGGTAGAGTTCCATCGCAGCAGCAATTGTGGTACCCGCTGAAATTGTATCCAAACCATACTCATTACACCAGAAGTTCGCCTCAATCACCGCAGGCAAATCAGATACACCACAATCTCCGCCGTATGCCCAAATGGTTTCATATTCTGGGCCTCCACCTTCGACTGTATCCGTTTTACAATAGCGACCACAACCAATCGGGCAGTGGTAACAGGGATCTTTCTTAACCAAATATTTTTCGGCTAGTTCTTCGCCACTGATGGATTCTGCTCCATCAAATTGAGATCTCTGGAAGTTGTCGGTCGGGAAAACGCCATTTTCATTAATAATATTAACCAATACAGCAGTACCATAGGCCGGCAATCCTTCACCTGTAACCCCATTTTCTCGAATTTTCTTTGTAGCTTCCCTAGCAACTGCTTTCAATTTTACAGGATCTGCAATTGGTACTTTATTGGTACCTCTAACGACCACTGCTTTCAAGTTTTTGGAGCCCATTACAGCACCAACACCGGATCGACCGGCAGCACGAAAACGGTCGTTCATTACAGCAGCTATCCGAGATAGCTTTTCTCCCGCAGGTCCAATGGTTAAAATTCTAGATTTCTCAGGAGCATCTTTTTCTAGAAGATCTGTCGCTTCAGAGACCAGTTTCCCCCAAAGATGCGCTGCATCCTTGATTTCCACCTTATCATCTTCCACTTGAATATATACTGGTTTTTCGGCTTTACCTTCCACAATAATCATGTCATAACCAGCAAATTTTAGCTCAGCCCCCCAGTAACCACCAGAATTGGAAGAAGCTATGGTGTCTGTCAAAGGTGACTTCGTCACAACCATATACCGTCCACCCGTTGGTGTCGGTGTTCCGCTCAATGGCCCTGTAGCAATAAATAATTTATTAGCCGGACTTAAGGCATCCACACCTGCATCCACTTCGTCGGCAAACATCTTAGTTGCCAGTCCGCGGCCTCCTACATAGTCCCTCGCTAATTTCTCATCAAGCTTTTCTACACTGACTTTCCCGGATGATAGGTCGATTCGTAGTACCTTTCCTCGGTATCCAAACATTCAACACCCTCCCTTTCGTTGGCACATATTTGCCTAGCGATTTGACGCTCGGTATCCTTTCCAAACGCGGGAGGCTATATGGTTTCCCCTATAACCCAATGGCTGAGAATCCTTGGTTTTCACTTTAGGTTGCTCAGCTCGGATAGCTTGTCTATACCTAAAAGATACCATAAATGTAAAAATATCCTCAATTTTTCTGGGTTGAGCGTAAAATGCCTCTAGAGAAAATAAGCACAAAAAAACCGCGGCAAGCCGCGGTTGTATCCTTACGAAAGGCGTCCCTTGAAATCCTCATAGGAAAAATCCCTAATTATTTTCAGTTCGTTATCCTTCAACAAAGCAATGGAAGGAAGATTCACCCCATTAAACGTATTATTCTTAACCATCGTGTAATGAGCCATATCCGTAAATAGCAGTAAGTCTCCTACTGCAAGCGGACGTTCAAAAGAATAATCTCCAATGATGTCACCAGCCAAACAAGTCATACCACCCAACCGGTAATCATATGTCTTTTCACCAACTTCTCCTGCGCCAATAATCTGAGGTCGGTAGGGCATTTCTAAAACATCAGGCATGTGACATGCAGCAGAAGTATCCAATATCGCGATATCCATCCCATTGTGCACAATGTCCAACACCCTAGTCGCCAAATAACCTGTATTGAGAGCAATGGCTTCGCCCGGTTCTAAATAAACCTGGACCCCAAATTTTTCTTTTGCTCTCCGAATAACTCGCAGTAGTGTCTCTATCTGGTAATCGTCTCTAGTGATATGGTGTCCGCCACCAAAATTAATCCATTTCATTCGTTCCAAATATGGTCCGAATTTTTCTTCCACAACCGACCACGTACGTTCTAAAGTATCTGCATTCTGCTCACACATGGTATGAAAATGTAGACCATCAAGCCCCTCTATATCCTCATCTTTTAATTGGGAAAGTGTCGTACCCAGCCTAGATCCGATGTAGCATGGATCATAAATGGGTGTTTCAATCTCCGAATACTCTGGATTAATCCTAAGACCGCATTCAATTTTAGCTCCATCCTGATTATGCTTGCGAACTTCCTCACGAAACTGTTTATATTGGCTGGGTGAATTAAATACCACATGATCACAATAGGATAGAATTTCTCCAAACTCTTCCGGTCGGTAGGCTGGTGCATAAATATGTACCTCTTTGCCCATTTCTTCATAGCCTAAACGTGCCTCAAATAGTGAGCTCGCCGTAACGCCGGTAAGATACTTCCCTACTGTCGGGAACACCGAAAACATGGAGAAGCCTTTTAGTGCTAGTAGAATCCTACAATCTGTTTCCGCTATCACATATTTTAATTTCTCTAGGTTTCTAATTAGCAAACGTTCATCAACAAGGTAGATGGGCGTTTTCACACCTTTCAAAGCTTTCTCTAGATTCTTCATCTTGTCACCTAATCAATCAATTGAGGGTTGAAATCCTCTTGCCAGGGCAAGCCCTGTTCCATCAGCTCAGCCATAAAGGGATCTGGATCAAACTCCTCAACG
The DNA here is from genome assembly GCA_016887505.1 of Clostridia bacterium. Lineage (NCBI taxonomy): Bacteria > Bacillati > Bacillota > Clostridia > Clostridia bacterium. Next base: position 1,123,391 of record CP069393.1, read on the forward strand.
TTATAGACGCCCGGTTTTTTCCACTTTCCTTCTAGAAGTAACTTGGCACCAATCATAGCTGGAACGCCAGTCGTGTATGAAATCGCCTGCGAGCCCACTTCCTTATAGCACTCCTGGTGGTCCGATACATTATATACATAATAGGTTACTGGTTTGCCATCCTTCAAGCCCTGGAATATGCAGCCTATGTTGGTCTTACCCTTGGTTTTCGGACCCAAAGAAGCAGGATCTGGCAAAACCGCTTTCAAAAATTGCAACGGTTGAATCATCTGGCCCTCAAATTCTACCGGTTCAATGGAGGTCATGCCTACATTCTCGAGCACTTTAAGATGGGTAATATATTTCTCTGAAAACGTCATAAAGAAACGGATTCTTTTCAGGCCTGGCATATTTTGACATAAGGATTCTAGCTCCTCATGGTAGAGAAGGTAGGTATCCTTAGGACCAATTTGAGGTAGGTCGTAAACCCTTTTCACCTCTAGAGGCGCTGTTTCTACCCATTCCCCATTTTCCCAATACCGCCCGTTAGCTGTAATCTCACGAATATTAATCTCAGGATTAAAATTCGTGGCAAACGGATAACCATGGTCTCCCGCATTGGCATCCACGATATCGATATAATGTATCTCATCAAAATAATGTTTTAATGCATAGGCTGAGAATATACTGGTCACACCAGGGTCAAAACCACAGCCAAGAATTGCTGTCAGTCCAGCCTTTTCAAAACGCTCCCTATATGCCCATTGCCACTTATACTCAAATTTCGGAACTTCAGGCGGCTCGTAGTTGGCCGTATCCAAATAGTGAACACCTGCTTCCAAGCATGCGTCCATGATAGTCAAATCCTGATATGGCAAGGCCACATTGATGACCATTTCTGGATTAAAGCTCCGGATAAGTGCTACCACTTCTGAAGTAACATCCGCATCCACCTGTGCTGTACTAATTTTGGTTTTACCACCGTCTAGTTTTTCTTTTAACGCATCACATTTTGACTTAGTCCGGCTAGCTATGCAGATTTCTTCAAAGACTTCCGGATTCATGCAACATTTGTGTGCTACGACACTGGCAACACCACCAGCTCCGATTATCAATGCTTTTCCCATTGTTTCTCCTTTTCTTTACGAGCCTACAGCATTGCTAAGGCCAATTCTCTAACAACTTTAGCAGCGGTCGCATCCGATACACCGCTTACATCATACTGTGGTGATAGCTCAACCACATCTGCTCCAACCACATTACAACCTACCAAGGCATGGATAGCTCGCAATAGTTCTTTAAAGCTGACACCACCTGGTTCCGGCGTTCCCGTCCCAGGAAACGCGGAAGGATCTAGTACATCCAGGTCAAGACTCACATAAAGGGGAAGATCACCCAGTGTCTTTAAAACTTCCGGCATCTCATTAAGGCAATAGGGGTAAAAATGGGTATTCTCTTTGGCAAAACTAAATTCTTCCCTAGTTCCTGAGCGAATCCCAAACTGGTAGAGTGATCCCGGTTCAAGACAGGATAGTGCCCTGCGCATCACCGTTGCATGAGACAAAGATTCACCCAAATAATCATCCCTCAGGTCTGCGTGCGCATCTAGATGAATTACCACCAGAGATGGATATTTCTTTTGAAATAATTCAATTAAGGGATAACTCACCAAATGTTCCCCACCAAGAGCCAAGGTTTTCTTTCCATCCGATACAATCTCTGCTGTCTCTTTTTGGATTCGATGTAGTGTTTCTTTGGTATTGCCAAAGTTTAATTCAATATCACCCAAATCGCAAATCAAATAATCATCTAGGTCCCTGTTTAAATAGGGGCTATAGGTTTCCAACCCATCCAATTCTCGCCTTATACCTCGAGGGCCGAACCTAGTTCCTGGGCGGTTGGAAACTGTACCATCAAAAGGAATGCCAAACAGCACGAGCTCGCTTTCAGCATATTCCTTATTAATTCCTTCATGTTGAAGAGTTCTTTGTTCTTTCAGCATAGTCGCTCCCTATCTCTCGTAATATGTATAACCACGTAAGCCGCTTTCAAAGGCACTGATGATTTCCTTACGCTCCTTAGGACTGATGAGCCCTTCACTGACAGCATTCTCGGCCGTCTTTTTGAAGTGCTTGCGCATCTGCTTAATATCATACTCTACATAGCTTAGAACGTCTTCGACACTATCACCCTCGATTTCGCTGACAAAGCTATATCCACCATCACGGTTCAATCGTACACTAACCACATTTGTGTCCCCAAACAAGTTATGTAAATCACCGAGTGTCTCCTGGTAGGCACCCACCAGAAATGCTCCCAAATAATAATCTTCACTCGGCTTTAATTCGTGAAGTGGTAGTGTGGATTTGACATCATGCATATCGATAAAGCTATCTATATTACCGTCACAATCGCAAGTTATATCCGCAATAATTCCATTTCTACTTGGAAGCTCTAACAAGCGATGAATCGGCATGATGGGAAATAGCTGATCAATCGCCCAACTATCCGGCAATGATTGAAATAGGGAAAAATTGCAATAGTAAATATCCGCAATCGCACTTTGCAAATCCTCCAATTCGGTAGGAACAAACTTGAGTCTCTTCCGTTCTCTTGCTATTTTAAACATGATACTCCAAAAAGTCTTTTCTGCCAGAGCCCGTTCTCTCAAACTCACTTTACCATGATTAAAGGAATCACGAATAGTATCCCTGTAATACAAGGCATCGTTATAGCACTCCTGAATATTCTTCAAATTCAAGGTTCGATTTACCTCATGCAAATATTTCAAGGCCTCTGAAGAATCCTCTGGTAAGGTTTCCGGTATCTCGTGTTCCTCAAACTGGGCTACATCCAATACATTGAAGATAAGCACAGAATAGTAGGCTACTAGCGCCCTACCTGATTCAGTTATGATGACAGGATGATCGATTCCTTTATCCTGCATAACCCCCATAACTGCTTCCACAATATCTGTACAGTATTCTTCCACTTGATAATTACAACTGTTCTGGTAGTTGGTATTAGAGCCATCATAATCTACAGCCAGTCCGCCACCTAAATCAAGGTAGCCCATGGGCGCTCCCTCTCGAACCAGCTCAGCATACACCTGAGCTGCCTCTTTGGCTGCAGAACGAATATCCCGAATGTTGGGAATCTGTGAACCGACGTGGTAGTGGACTAATTTGAGTGTATCCAACATATCTAGCTCTTTTAGATTATCTACAATCTCAATAATCTGCGACATGTTTAGTCCAAATATACTCCGGTCGCCTCCAGATTCAGACCAGTGCCCACCAGCCTTAGAAGACAACTTAATGCGAACACCGATATTCGGCTTCACACCCAATATTTCTGCTCGATCTAAGATAATCGCCAATTCCCCTGGTATCTCAATAACAAAGAATGTCTGAAACCCCATTTTTAAGGCACTTAATCCTAAATCTATAAATTCTGTATCCTTATATCCGTTACAGATAATGCAAGCTTCCTTATCTTCCATATGGGACATAGCTGCAATCAATTCTGCCTTACTACCAACCTCAAGTCCATGATGGTAGCGTTGTCCAAACTTGGTCACTTCTTGAATGACCTGTTGCTGTTGGTTCACCTTAACCGGGTAAATACCTCGGTACGAACCTTTATATTCCAACTTCTGCATTGCTGCCGCGAATGATTCATTCAAAAAGCTGATCTGTGAATCCAAAAGATTTTCAAATCTTAATAGTACAGGCATATCCAAACCTCGATCTTTTATGCCTTCCACGATTTCTCTAATGCTAGCTCCAACCTTTGGTTGATCCTTAAAAGGATTCACAATTACTTCTCCTTCTTTAGATATAGAAAAGTAATGTTGGCCCCAACTATTAATGCCATATAGCTCTTCTGATTTCTCTTTTGTCCATCTGCCCAGCTGTTCTACTTTATTCATGGCTATGCCCCTTCTTTCAACGTTTATCTTGCAAGAAACTTGCCTGCTAATTTAGCAATTTATCATGCTGTATTACAATTGTCAATATACTTCATTTTAACAAAAAAATCGATTATTAAATATAAATTATCTCTTACTTAATAACAAGCCTGCAGGTTTTATCCTCCTCAAAAGTAAGGTATAATTATTTTGAGACCTTTATGCAGTGACAAAACACGATTTAAAGCTTATCTGTTCTTTCGAAAAGCATCGTTGTCTGCTCTTTTACTTCCCAAATTATCGATATAAAGGATAACCTGCAATAAAGATGGCTCTAACATATTCGTAAGTTCCGAAGACATTCTGTAAATATGAATCTAGTTATAGTGCACTCTAAGCTGATACTCTTTATTACCCTCAAGAAAGGATACCAACATATGAGATACTTACCCAATATACTAACTGTGATGCGTATATGCCTAGTTCCCATCTTCCCATTTGTCTTTTTTTCTGGTGGCCCAAACAGTCACTATCAGGCTTTGGGCATCTACATACTAGCCAGTATGACTGACGTATTGGATGGTTACCTAGCGCGGCGCTATGACCTAGTAACTGTCGTTGGTACCGTACTAGACCCTTTGGCTGACAAATTAATGCTCCTTATGGCTGTCACTTGTCTTTACGTGGATCAGACCTTACCCGCTTGGGCCTTCCTATTCATATTATTTAGTGAAGTCTTCATGATTATTACTGGGTTTTATATGTATTTTCGTAAAAAGCACTTTGTCATCCCTTCCAATCGTTATGGTAAGGGTGCAACAATCATCTTCTTTATTGGCGTAGCCATAAACATCCTTTTTCCGAACTTACTCATCAGTATCTTAGTTTTTGGATTTGCACTGATCCTAAAACTCATTGCTATCTTTTCCTACGCCACACATTACTTCCAACATCAAAATAAAGCATAGCAAAACATATCAAACGCCTGGAGGTATCCGGGCGTTTGATATATATGCAGATTCCAAGAAAGCCTCTGGGATGGTATGATTATAGGGAATTGGCACCCTGTGTCATAAATAAACCAGCAAAGGAAACTACATGAAAACACGAACTAAACTAGCAATGATTGGGCTTCTTGCCCTATCCTTTTTATTGATTCCACTAACCTCGAATTCCATATCCTACGCCAGTGAACCTGTGACCGCTTCTGTTTGTATCTCCATCAATACTGATAATGGTGAAATTAGAGATAGCCTGGCACCAAGCAGTGACACCTTATTACAGACAACTGAAGGACAGATTTTTGAGGTCGTCACCCGATTCAAGGACACACTCGGTGTTCAACTGGCAAATAACCAAATCGGTTATCTTCCTGTTTCGGATACGACACCTTTTGTACCTATCATTGTCTTGGGTCCAGATTGGGTTTCCAACACACGCCTATCTGCTCTTTCTCTTCCCAAGTCTGGATTAACAGAACATAACCTTTTTGATTTGTCTGCCCCCCTTACGTCAGTGGCAACATTCAAAGTGGAAAAAGAGGAAGCGCCGAGTTCAGAAATACCTGTTATGCCTCAGCCTCAAGAAGCCGAGGAACCTGAAGTGGCGTCTACACAAAGCCCAGAGCTTCCAGAAAAGGTAGAAAAGAAGACCCCAGCGGAGGCACCTAAGCCAGAGCCAAAACCTGACCCTACTCCAGAACCTGTTTCGGAACCAGTCATAGAGCCTGTTGCTGAACCTGTTGTAGAACCTATTGTAGAGGAAAAACCAGTATCTGACTCCTTATCCTATTTGAGTACTACAGAGAAGGCCATGTTCCATTTAGTCAATCAAGTGAGACATGAGAACGGCCTCCAAGCTCTATTGCTGGACACTCGTCTAGTAGACTTGGCTCGCCTTAAATCCCAAGACATCATCAACTTGGATTATTTCAGTCATATTTCTCCAACATATGGTTCACCCATCGATATGTTGAAACGTTATGATATAGATTACAGGGGTATGGGGGAAAACTTAGCTGGTAACCAATCAGTAGAGAAAGCACATGCAGCATTGATCAATTCTCCAGGACACCTAGCCAACATTCTAAACCCAGATTTCACCCACATGGGTATCGGAATCCGGACAGGCGGAAAATATGAAAATATCTATACGCAACTATTTATCGGAAAACCATAGGCTCAGATGATTTACGCATAATTTGTGACATCCTATATATTTATTCCATAATAAAACCCTTATGAAAGACCGTTCAACTTATCAATCGTCTTTCATAAGGGTTTATTTTAACTATTTCCTTCTCCCGTTCTTAAGGAGGCGTAGACTCTAAAGAGCGACGATGCTGCCATAACGCCACCAGCAATTGCAATGGCGGCACCAAAAGTCTGCATGCCTTGAGCAAAAAAGCCAACAGAATCTGCTGCAATAGCAGAACTCATCGTATAATAGAGTCCCTTACCGGGTACCAATGGAATTATACCAGCAATCAGAAAGGTAGTCGCCGGAGCTTTTTCTATACGAGCCAGTATTTCTGAATAGGCAGTCACTAACATAGACGCTGCTAAAAATGCCAAATAGTCATTGGGTAGGCAACCAGTCAACAAACTATATCCAATCCACCCCAGCATACCACCGATAGCCGTTTCAAATAGATACCGTCCGCGTACATTGAAGAGAATAGCAAATCCCAATGCCCCAATGAATGATGTTATTATTTGAGCCATTTTACCACCCTCCCCACATCAAAGTAGAAAGACCGAATCCAATCGCAATGCTTAATGATACCAATACAGCCTCACTCATACGTAGAATTCCGGCCATAGTATCCCCGCTGATAATGTCTCTAATCGAATTGGTTAGCGATAGACCTGGTATCAAAAGCATGATGTTACCAATTAAAATCATTTCAATTTGGTCTCCTAGTCCAATCCTATTCAGCCCTATTGCTAGGCTTCCAATTAAGAAAGGGCTAAGAACATGCACCATAACGGTATTTCTTTCCACTTTGCTTAGCAAACTGATACTCAATTTAAGCACGATCCCTATCAAAGCTGCTACCAAGCCATCTTCTATGGTCCCACCAAAGAAAATACAAAAAGAACCTGCTATCAAGCCATAAATTATTAACTTCAGCCAAGAAGGATATAGCTCAGTCTCTTGGATCTCATGTAATTGCTTTGCAATATCTGAAGATGCGGGGCAATCAGCAACGACACTTCGGGCCAATTGGTTTAGTTTTCTTAATTTGTCGAGGTTGGTCTCATAAGTCAATATTCTCCTGGTTTGGCTGAGCATCTCTCCCAACTCGGTAGTCACAGTCACCACAATACTCGAGGTAATGGTAAATACATCCACCCTATACACACCATAGGCCTTTACCATTCTGCTGATGGTCTCCTCTACCCGGTTAACCTCAGCACCACTAATCAGCATCCTCTCTCCAATATCCAGCAACTGTGCCAGCATTATCTGATTCATCTTTCACCTCAAAAATCTCTGCTTACTAATATGTCTCGTAATGAATACGTTCTTCCATGAAGCGGTCTAGCTCTCTATTTTCTTCCTTACCTTTTTCAGGATAACCACAAGCAATTAATGCGAAGGGTTTAACATGAGCGGGTAGCCCACAAACTTCACGGACTAGAGCCATGCGTGTTTCATCTGGGCTAACACCCATCCAAACAGCGCCTAATCCAAGGTCAACGGCACGCAAAAGCAAATTCTCAGTAGCTGCTGCCATATCCTGATGCCAATAGTCCAAATATTTAATATTATTCTCATCACCCAACATAACAATGGCCAAAGGAGCTCTAGCCAAAGGAGCAGCATAGGGGCTTGTCATTGCCAAATCCTGCTTTTTTTTCTCATCCCTTATTACAAGAAAGTCCCATGGTCTTTGGTTAACTGCAGAAGGAGCTTGCATGGCAGCCCTCAGCAATTTGATGATTTTTTCCTCTTCAACTTCTTTCTTACTAAAATGTCGAATACTTCTTCTAGTATTAATACTATCCATTATTAATTCATCCTCTCAAACGAACAAACACATTGCTATAATAGTACCAGTTTTATTCCTCTTTTCAAGACTCATTTCAGTCTTTCTCTACGTGTGTAACAACAAAGAGCAATTTTGACTGGTATGTTCCAAAAATTCATCTTTATTCTTATTGCTAACAGTGGCCTTGCCTTTCTTCAGGACGTAAGCCCTCCCCTCAACGACGATGAGCAAACAATTGCCAACCCTTGGGTTGCATTAACCAAGCAAGTTCACCTTCGGAACCTACTGTCCATCTAATACAGACAGCTCCTCCTTTTTTGAGCTTAATTTTTTCCCCACAAAGATCCTCACACCAAAAATCTAGCATTGGTGCATGGCCCACAATAACCAAGGTCTCTTTCTGCGCATCACCAAGAGATTTTTCAAATGTCCAATCCTCTCCACTAGCAATCCAATCCTTGGGTGTCATCTCTTTCAAGCCCCAAACTTCGCGCAAAATTTCTGCTGTTTGCACAGTACGTAGCAATGGGCTATGCCAGATACTCAATTTCTCAACATCTAAAACCTGATTAAGAACCAACGCGGCACGCTGTATTTTTTGAATTCCTTCCTCTGTTAGCGCCCGTTTGCTATCATCAGTCTTTTTCCCCCGTTCTTCTGCTATACCGTGGCGAAATAAAATAATATCCATGTTCATCCCCCCTTACTAGTATTTATATTATATTCCTATATGTCTCCCATACAAAACAGGTTGCCATATCCAGCACAATGTTCTCCATATTCCTTGCACAAATCCAAATCAATATTCTTTTTGCTGCTTTCTCCCACCTTGCAATAAGGAGATCTTTCTTGCCAGAGTACAAACATAGATAAATATGAAAAGAAAATATTTGAGTTTTGGTAAATTCTGTAAGGCTTCTTTTACCCATTCCCCTCTTTACAATATCCGTGATACAATCAATAGAAGTATCCAAGATCTGTGAATATTCACCAAATAATCATGTTGGAGGTATTAGAATGCAACGGTGTCCTTGGTGTGGCAATGACCCACTATATATAGCATATCACGACCAAGAATGGGGAGTGCCTGTTCGAGATGATCAGAAGCAATTTGAATTTTTAGTATTGGAGTCTGCCCAAGCTGGACTCAGCTGGATTACCATTCTAAGAAAACGTGAAGGCTACCGTACGGCCTACGATAATTTTAACCCTGAAATCATAGCTTCTTATGGCGAGCCAAAAGTACAGCAACTCATGCAGAATCCTGCTATTGTGCGTAATGAGCGCAAGATACGAGCTTCAATACAAAATGCCAAATCATTTTTGCTTATTCAAAAGGAATTCGGTAGTTTCAGTAACTATCTTTGGGGATTTATTGATAATAAACCGATTATCAATCATTGGACGGATATATCCCAAATTCCTGCCAAAACAATGCTCTCTGAACAAATTAGTAAAGATATGAAACAACGCGGATTCTCATTTCTAGGGCCCACTATTCTTTATGCTCATATGCAGGCCACGGGACTCGTCAATGACCATATAACTAGCTGCTTTTGCTACAAGAAACTGATATCATAAGACCCATATACCTATTTCTTTATATTTTTTTCATACCATAGGATGTATTCTTGGATGGACACCTTTCTGCTCAATTCTCCAATCAATTCATAGGGAATCTTATCCATTTTTTTAAAGCGAATGCAGCTCTTTCCCATGTCCAACCTACCAATATTCAGCTTAAGATATTCTTCCTTAAACCAAGAGAGTAAGGTCTCATTGGTATATAGACCCATGTGATATAGGGAGATGTACTTTTTTTGAGAGGCCAAATGAACAAATGGCAATTCTAATAAAGGATTAGCATGATACCCATCAGGATAAATCGTTTTGGGTGAGTCTGTCAAGAAATTGGTGTAAACTTCCTTAAAGATTTTTCTTAACTCAATTCGTGGAAGGTCAAATACGTCCCTCGAAGTGAATTGCTAGCTGATTAATAATTTTACCCCAGTCCCGAGTCCTCATAGTCCATTTCTTGGTTATATCAATCATTGCCAGATACAGCATTTTCAACAGGGCATCATCGGTTGGAAACACACTCTTGGATTTCGTGACTTTGCGTAGCTGGCGGTTAAAGCTTTCGATGGCGTTTGTTGTGTATATCATCCTTCTGATTTCAGCCGGATACTCGAACATTGTTGCTACTTCATCCCAGTTGTCTTTCCAAGGTTTTACCGCGATATAATACTTCTCGCCCCACTTGTCTTCTAAATCTTGTAGAGCGTTCAAAGCGGAATCTTCGTTGATTGCTTTGTAGATTGGTTTAAGATCATTGACGAATGCTTTACGGTCCTTCCAGGACAGGTATTTCGTTGAATTGCGAATCATATGAACGATGCACCGCTGAATTCTGGTGTCTGGATAAACAGCCTGTATTGCTTCTTTAAAGCCATTCAGTCCATCGATAGACACTATCAGCACATCCTTAACACCACGATGCTGCAAATCAGTTAACACTTTAAGCCAAAATTTACTGGTCTCATTTTCTCCGACCCACATACCTACAACGTCCTTTTTACCGTCCAAATCAATACCTAGTATGATGTAGACTGCTTTGTTGACTATCTTTCCATCCTGACGGACTTTGTAGTGGATGGCATCCATGATTAGGTGGGCATAAACCTCTTGTAGTGGGCGTTGCTGCCATTCCTTTATTACAGGTAATATTTTCTCAGTAATCTGTGAAATCATGGTTGGTGATACATCAATTCCGTAAAGGTTATGTAGATGATCCTGAATGTCTCTGACAGTCATCCCTTTGGCATACATGCTTATGACCTGGTCATCAATACTTGAAACATCACGTTGGTTTTTCTTAATGATTACAGGTTCAAAATCCCCATTACGGTCTCTAGGTATGTCAATTTCCATTTCTCCATAATCGGAACGAACCTTTTTAGAACGAATGCCGTTACGGCTGTTTGTAGTATCCTTGTTCTTATAGTCATACTTGCTATATCCGAGTTCATGATCCAGTTCAGCTTCCAGCATTTCTTGCATGATGTCTTTGAATTGTGCTTTTAGTAGGGACTGGATGTCTTTGACATCCTTAAGCTCGCCTTCTTTCATGAGTTCGCGGATCAGTTGTTTGTCGATGAGTTTTTTCTGGGCCATTATAGTGTTCCTCCTTGAAGATAGATTTAGTTTATACAATCTCAGGAGTTTACACCAATTATTTTACACCCTCTTTTGGGTACTACATACCCAATCATACCGTAAGACATCGTTTCAATTAATTCCTGGGGCAGGTTCTTCTTCAATATCTCCCGTAAATTGTTTATTGCCTCTTTTCGTTCCGGTGAGAGCTCGGAGACATATTCTTCTGGTATTTTAGCTTGACTATTCATTCCACACTTCCTTTCTTCTCTCCTTTACCTTTTCAAACTATATGTATTCACCTATACGAGTCACCCGTAATAGTACCTTCCGTTCAGCAACCCCTAACCATCTATTCTTGTTTCCTTTCAACTATACCTCTATTAGAAATTTTCTTACAATTTGCATTTTTACAGTTATAACAAAAAAACCAATCATTCAAATGACTGGTTTCTTGGCTTCCTTTATAAGATCAGGTAGGGAAAACCTTCCTGAATTCTAATCTTTGCTACCTGTCCATTATCTAATCTAAAATGCCAGCGTTCAGAGGGTTCAAAACCCAACAGTTGACAAATTAAGGTTGTTGCTACACCGCCATGACTTACCACGGCCACGTTCCCGCTAAAATCACTGTTTAAGAGTTCCTCTGCAAAATCAGCAATTCGTGACTCAAAATCATTCAGCGACTCGCCTTCTGGTAAGCAGTAGGAAGATTCCATTTTCCCATATTTTTCCCAAACACCGGGATACCTATTTTTGGCTACCTGCCAGTACAACAGCTCGAACACCCCGAAATCCAGTTCACGAATTCGCTCATCTACGACCGGTGGCCATGCGTTCTTCGCCAACGGCTCAGCCAAGCAAAGACAGCGTTTTCTTGGACTAGTGTAGATCCTTTCAAATTCAATATCACTCAATCGATTCATAATCCTATGGTGTTGACTAATTCCTAGTTCTGTAAGAGGGGATTCACTAGAACCCAAGTACCGTTGTTCCTTATTGGCAACAGTCTCGCCATGCCGCATTAGATATAATGTAAAGCTTGCTTTCGTTTCCATTTCTTCACCCATCATCAAGGTAATACCGTTATATAAACCAATAGCAAAAACACCAATTGAGAACTCTCAATGGCAAACCCGATCAAGTCCCCAGTCACTCCACCCAGCTTTTTCCCCATGGAGGACAGCAAAATGAATATCACGATCATACTAAGCAGGTAGGCCGTAAACAAGAGTAGCGCCGTCAATTCAAAGCCATACAGCAGGAAAAGGACTAGCATATATAGTACTGTTCCCCACATAAAGTGGCTCATCTTAGCTGCTTCTACAAAAATAGAACCCAATCCGCTTTTTCTTGCATAGTTATTTGTGGAGGCAACCAAGAGAGCAGCATTTCGACCTACCAAGGGAAATAGTAGTAATGCAAAAAGTGGAACTTCTCCTAGCAACACAGCTAACGAAGCAAACCACATCACGATACCCAATACACCAAAGGAACCGACATGACTGTCCTTCATAATCTCAAGCATTTTCTCACGAGGACGATTGCTGCCAAATGCATCTAGTGTATCCGCCAAGCCATCAATATGTAATCCACCCGTGACAAAGAGATAAACAATGACCAGAAGTACCGAACTGATTGAGGTCGAAAAGCGAGTAAACAAATAGCCCATACCATACATAACCAAACCAATTAATAGCCCTACAATTGGAACATAACCTAAGCTTTTTTCAAAATCAATCGTATCGAGAACCATATTCTTTGGTATTGGCATACGCGTATAGAAAGTGAGCATGGCGATAAAGCGTTTCATTTTCCCTCCTTGATGCGTACTGGAATTCCGGATACCATCCAAACTACTTCGTCCGCTTTTTGAGCCAAATATTGGTTAATTCTTCCAGCCAGATCGCGGAAAAATCGGCCCATACGATAAGATGGCACCACACCTGATCCCACTTCATTGCTTACCAGGACCAACGTTTTATGCCCCTTCTTCACTACATCTAGTAATTCGGAAAACTGCTCAAGAACGTCCTTTTCTACCTGATTCATTTCCTCCATGGAACAGGTATCATAGTCAATACCTGCATCGAACATCAAATTTGTAGCCATGGTCGTTACACAGTCAAGCAGGAAAATGTCATTTTCACAGAAATAATCCTGGTCCTTCATTTGTGCAAAGTCTCGGTATTTTTCCACCGTTTTCCAATTACTAGCCCTGCGTTCTTGATGCTTTTTTATTCGGTCTTCCATCTCAGCATCCGTTATCTTACCGCAAGCTATATAGACCATGGGTTTCCCGTATGCAGAACAAATTTTCTCAGCATACGAGCTTTTTCCACTACGAGCTCCTCCCGTAACCAAGGTTATAGACATGGTATATTTCCTTTCCATCCAACAAAAATTATATCTTGAAATACGAACTGCACAATAATAGATCACAGCGTAATATATAGAAACAGCCCAATTACCAGGGCTTTAGAACAGTTCGCTTTGACTTCCTATAGTAAATTCAGTGCTTCATATGACTCAGCTAAGAATGCTTCCGCACCTAGTTCTTTCTGCCTTTGATCTGCAAGGACTTCCAGGGTATATACCCCTCGATAGCCAAATGATTGGAAATCATGGCTTAGACGTTTAAAATCCACCATACCAAGTCCCGGTGTCCAATGTCGGTCTGCTTGGCCATCGGTATCAGAAAGATGCAAGCAAAAAAGTCGGTCACCATGTTTTTTCAAAAGTTCACCTTTTGATTCCGTCTTATAAAAGTCATGAGAAGAGTCATAGCACATGCCCAAACTCTCACTCGGAAAATGGTTGAGTGCATCACTTAACAGATAGGTATGGTGGGTATTTTCCAAAGCAATCTTCACTTGCAATTCTTCCGCAAGTAGTACCATACTCTCCAAAAAGCGATAGCCAGAAGCCAATGACTCGGGAGCAAACCACTCATTTTGCAGGTGCAGGACACAGAGTTCCCCCCCTGATGAAGCAATCTCTCTAAGATAGGTTGCATAGCAGTTCGTAATCTCCTTATTGTCCTGTTCCCAAATATCGTTAATCTCAAGATAGGGGAGATGGATAGAGTCCACCGTAAGGCCAGCTTTTTCAGCCATTTTTACCATATCAAATCTCTTGACCAATGTTGGCCAAGTCTCATCTTCCCACCATAAAGCTACATGGTCAAAACCGCAATTATTAATTTGGCCTAGACGGATCTCGATTGACTCTAAAAATCCGAACCAACTAAAAATACCTTTTTGCATAAAGCCTCCATTCAAACTTTCCCAACAAGCAGGCCTTCCTTCATCTTAATAGCAATCCCATATTGTTCGTACTCAATAATCATAGTTTAGCACAGTCGCCCCTCATAATGTATATTATTTTAGGGATTATAGCTATTTCTCGCCCTCCTTGAGCTGCGCTTCGCATGATAGTTGCTTCCCTAGAACCAATATCTAGTATTTACTTCTTAAGCATTAACGCAGTTGCTTGGAGTATTCATTCACACTTTTTACAAATTTTTGCTCATCTATCTTAGTCAGTTTTCCATCCTTATAAATAATTTCTCCACCAACGATGGTCATGTCTACCGGTCTATTGATACCAACCACGCCAGGAATCGCAGCTGGGTTATCCAGGCAACCAGAATAATCCACCTTATCTACGTCAATCAAAAACAGATCAGCGCATTTTCCTCTTTCTAGAGAACCAATATCGGTTCTGCCTAAAAGATTCGCTCCACCCCTGGTCGCCATACGAAGAATATCCTCCGCATAGGGAGACTTCTCTTTGTATTTCAGACGTTGCAATAAGTATGCAATTCGTATCTCTGCCAGTAGGTTGGAACAATCATTTGAGGCACTACCATCTACGCCCAATCCAACCGGAACACCCAAATCCTGCATTTCAGCAATACGAGCAATCCCAGATGAAAGTTTCATATTGGATACTGGACAATGAGCGATACCCGTCTTAGTGTCAGCCAACAATTTTAGTTCCGCATCATTAAAATATATCCCATGGGCAAAAAATACATCGTCTCCAATCCAATCCACACTCTGCATATACTCCAAAGGTCTCATGCCCAAAACATCAAGCGTATAGGCTTCCTCATCCTTGGTTTCGGTAAGATGAGTATGTAATTTAACGCCGTATGCTCTACCCAACTTCGCACTTTCCTTTAATATTTCACTATCCACTGAGAAAGGAGAACAAGGGGCCAAAATCACCTGATGGAATGATCCTCTTTTATCGTCATGAAATTTTTCTATAACCCTTTGGCTATCTTCCAAGATATCCGCTGCTGGTTGTACTAAGATATCTGGTGGTAGCCCACCATCCGATTTACCACGTGACATACTACCCCGGCAAGCATGCAAACGCACCCCCAGCTCGTCAGATGCTTGAAATTGTCTATCTGTGAGTCCTACCATACCTTTGGGAAACACATAATGATGATCCACCATCGTGGTGCAACCGTATTTGACCAATTCCCCCATCGCCACCATAGATGAAGCATAGACCATATCCGGCGTAAGGTGTTTCCACCTCTCATAGAGCCAAATCAGCCAATCAAATAGTTCTAGCTTCTGAATACTAGGTATGTTTCTTGTAAGCACTTGGTAAAAATGGTGGTGAGAATTAACTAGACCAGGAAAAACTAGCATACTACTCGCATCGATTACGTCTGCACTATCATCACTCAGGTTTACGCCGATTTCACGAATAAATCCATCGCTTATTAGAATATCTTCGCCCCAAAGTTGGTGATTCGCATCATCGCAAGTAATAATTGTCTTACAGTTCTTAATCAGTATTTTTTTCATTTTAACCCCCATTCCGCTCAAAGATAGGCATACTGTAATTATATCATTCTCTGTTCGATTCTATTGGCCTTTTTCAACCCTTTCCCTTGTTGGAGCCAACCCAAGAAACGACCAAGCTACTAAATTTGATGTTTGTATGCTTCCTTATGTAGTTGCCTGCCTTTATCTTTTAACAACAAAAGGGAGACCTACTTTGGGCTCCCTTTTGTTGAATTGTGTTCATCTATAAACATAGGAGAGATACTCTCCTTTGGATAGTCGGAGAGTATCAGGTGATAAAAGACATTTGGCATATCACTTTGGCAAGCATCTTACCAGCAATGCAGGCTTGTTGATTCCTGTATTAGTAGCAATGCTTATCTAAATACCAATAGTAGTGCGATTTGCTTAAAATTTATAATTCTTTTCGAATAACTTCGACCAATTCTTCTACAGTAGGTATTAATGAGTCATATCTTAGTTTTCCATTAATGTAAATACTGGGTAGATTTTTACAACCCACTTTAGCAATCCTGGCGATATCCTCTAGCTTATTGTACCGGTAGTCACCCCAGTCCACATCCTCTTCACCAATAATCGCTTTTGCGCCATCAGCAGCTGCCAACATATATGTACAAGCCGCACAAGCAGTCGGATCCAGCGTGAATAGCTCAACCAACGGTTTATCTAGATTCTCATAATCCGGTAAGTCAACTTCTATTCCTTCAGTCACATCAATCTTGGTATAGTTTTCGACTAGTTTTCTTGCTGTATCAGGGTCTAATGTAGCTTGAGTTGCTGCTATGCCATTGGTAATGGGTACATTGTATGGCATATCACAGCCTGGAGACATGATGAAATTTTTAGTTACATCAATCTTATCGATTAAATCTACTACATACTGCATATTGTCTTGTTGATTACCATAAAGCATAGCAGTAGTTAATGGGATGTTACCACCCAATACCACATTGTACTCGTCTGTAATCTTCTTGGCTTCTACCATATCTAAGTTTTCATCCACAGAAACTGCATCTGGCTCAGTTTGGCACATTACAGCAATATTCTTAATGGCATTGCCACAAACGAAAAATGCTGAAAATCTATTCTGTTTTCGGATATCTTTGAATATTTCTTTATAGGGTTCTGAACAATAAGCTTGAAAATGCTTAGGCGATATCTGTGAAATTAAGGGGTCCACCGGAGCAACCACATCACATCCCGCATCAACATACATCTTGTTCATTTGGATAGCTAGCTTTGTGCAAAAATCCATAAGCTTCAGCATGTAATCAGGATTCATAATCATATCCATGAATAACTTGGTTCCTCTTAAATGTGATGCCAATGTGAATGGGCCACAATACAGGCCATAAATTGCAGTGTGACTTCCAACTTTTTCCTTCAACTCACGAGTAGCTTCTAAAACCAACGGCAGACGGCCTTGGGTAGGCTCAATGTTGGGTTCAGGAAGTTCATCTGTGTCTGCAAAAACATGACTGATAACACTAGGAGGACAGTTTTTTGCCCACTTCAAATCACAGCCTAAAATTTCAGCTTCCAATTGAAGATCAAAGCATACTGGTTGGCCATCTGGTTGATACTTTTCGTTTACTTCCAGCAAAGATTCCACCAACTTGTCTTTGTCCTGTAGTACTTCATCAGCTGCATACCCTTTTAAAAATCCAGCGTGAACACCTGCAAAAGGTACCCATGGGATTTCATTCATGGTCTCATGTCGCATCACTTTAGCAATAATTTCTTTCCCATTTCTCTTCATAAAAGACTTCCTCCACATAATTTATTGGAAACGCCCTCTTCAAAGAAGGAGTGCCTCCGAAACCAAATCCATTCTCTACTATAATGGTAGCGCAATTACTTAATCATGGCTTTAGCCTTTCTTACAAATATCACCATAGAATCGTAGCTAATTCTGTAAAAGCTGTTAATCCTGCATAAAGTCAGCTATCAAAAAGGTATCCGGACTCAATACGAGTCCGGATACCTAATCCAATGCTTTAAATCAATTTATCATTCATTTTCTCTACTGATTTCCAAACGTTTTCATCCTATTCCACGCCTGCCAGGGTTCCTTACCATCTTTACTACTCCAGTTGGTCTCTTTTCTCCAGTCTTCGTGGTAGCCCTCCATTGGATAGTCATCTTGTCTGTCATAAGTCCCAATCTTCTGTTCAGCATACTGTTCAGCATAAAGGTCTTCATGCTCAATTAGAAAGGGTTCTACCACCGATCTCGCATCCTCAGATAAACGTGTCAAATAGTAAATATGAATCTGTCCATTTTCTTCATAGCGAGCAATGTTCTCTTTGGCAACAAACCCATCAATATTGAACAATGAAGAACCCAGGTAGTACAATAGAATAAAGCCTAGCAAACAGTTTAAAACGGTTTTTTTGTAGCTAAAAATATAGACCATAAGAAGCAATATGAGCCCCATCAAAAATATCAAGAACATAAAAACCAGCATTCGAAGGCTAGTGTAACCATAATATGATTCGTAAAGATGCATCCGATAAAAGGAAGATATCGACATCATCAATGTCATGCTCAGGGTACAGTTTTCAAGCCATCGTTGATTCCGGAGCTGT
This sequence comes from Clostridia bacterium, assembly GCA_016887505.1. NCBI lineage: Bacteria > Bacillati > Bacillota > Clostridia > Clostridia bacterium. The sequence goes on from CP069393.1 coordinate 1,141,847, forward strand.
TTTTGGTTTAAAAATTCCAATATGGCTACTAGCACTACGTTGATCACGGCTACTAGTAAGAGCTGAAAAAATCCTTCGCGGGCATATTCCGCATAAGTGATGCCCTCTGGTAAGGTACCTGCCATCAAAAACAAATAACGGATCTGAATGTAGACAAATAATCCGTATACTAAGTTAATCACAGTAAGAAAGGTATTGATTACAATCTCAAGACTTCCCTTTTTGTGCGTTTCCGGCACCAGTGTTTCTTCTGACTTAGGTTTGCGAGCCAAATATTGGACCATCTTTTTTTGTCCTTGAGCATAGAGATAGCTCGACAAACCGATTGTAAACAGGATACGGAATAATAAGCTGCCCGTTATCTCAAATCCCTCTAAAAAATCTGAAGCCAATGCTTCTACCACCAAATCAGAAGAGATTAGTAAGGGTAGCACAAAAACCAAAAATGCGGCAGAAATAAGAAGTCCAAAGAGGATATGTTTGACATTTTCTCTTCCCTTCAGCAATTTCTCACTGCCATCTTTGATTAAAAGATGGATTTCCGCCAACGGCCGAAACACCGAATAGACCCAACACGGTATGAGCATTTTCAAAGACAAATCCTTGATCGGTACATAGAACAATCCGAAAGCAAATGGTAATGCCATAAAGGTCAATACTTTAAAAAGTAGCATATCCCTAACAATAAACACGAGACTTAGGGCAAAAATATAGGTAGCCTTTCGCCACCAGTTTTTGTTCATCAATCCCTGTTTAGCCATATTGTATCCAACTAGCAACAAAAGCAACTGGACACTAAGAAAAGCACCCAATCCCAATTCATAGTAAAGTAATAGCCAACTCACAAGTAGACCACACAAAAGAGATTGTATCATTCTTGCTCCTCCTCATATACTAATAAATCTCCAGGTTGACATTTTAGCGATTCACAGAGTTTTTCCAAGGTCTGTAGACGAACAGCCTTGGCCTTATTGTTCTTTAATATTGAAAGATTGGCGTTGGTTATACCAACCTCAGCGGCTAGGTCTTTCAGTGATTTCTTTCTTCTAGCCATCATTACATCAAGGTTAATTATAATTTTTCCCATTACGCCTCCTAAATGGTTAAGTCGTTTTCCAACTTATACTGGACTGCCCTATCGAATAGTAAGGTGAGTACCAAGCAGAATACGGATGCCATAAAGAAGACAAAGGATACTGCCATTGTCATTAAGGAATTAACCACAAACACTTTCGTCAAAAAGAGCACGGTTATCAGAAACGTTAAAATGGCCATTCGTAGCAGCAAACTCACATTTTCTTTGACAAATATTTGCTCAAGCAAGCAACTTTTAAAAAGGCGCCTAAGATCATTCAATATCAGAAAAGCAAGTACGCCTGCAGTATAGAGAAAAAACAAAAAATAGCGATATAAGCCTGGACTGGCTATTATTGGCTGATAACCTGAGCCAATATCAACGGTAACTATGCTCTTAATAATCCAGGGTAAGCCTCCCAAAATTATTGTCGTCATTAACATCAAAAAAATAATAAGGGCATACGTAATGGTAGATACAGCTTTTAATGAAATTTTTTCAATCATTGGTGTTTCCCGCGCAACAAGTTGCTTCCTTTCATTTTCTTGTTTATATGCTAACACCATATTTGTCTTTATTCAATATGTTTTTATCGTTTTACGATAATTTTTTATCGTTTTAGGTGTGCTATTTTGAAAATAAGCCCACAAAGCACACCTTTCTATCTTGACCATACAAAAAGGAGCGCAAAACGCTCCTTTTTGTGTGGTCAATTCTTTTTACTCCCCATTAGCGTAAGAATACATTAACATCAATAATTCTAGGCTCACCCTCGATTAGAAGAAAACGTACATCTGCAGTTTGCAATTCATTTATCTGTACAAAAACCTGAAACTCCCCATCATCAAGCATATTGGGTCCACGTACTCCAATCGGGAACGTCTGGTTTTGCTCTAGCTTCCACTTTGTCTCTAGATCATTTTCAGTAAAAGATGCGGCTGTGAATCTTTTCATGCCCTCCAAGTTATGATTCAATCCTTCCTTACAAAACATCACCGCTCTAAATAGCATTTGTTCTTGATCTTGTGGTGTCAAAATATCCAACCCTAGGACATTTCCGCGCTCATAATCAAGCTTGAGCCCCCCTATTTCCACCATAGAATCAGCATACATAACCATATCATTGGCATAATAGTAATTAAACGCATTGAGCATTAACGAAGCCTTCGGATACAGATTTTGTACATAGCCTAAGCTATGTTGCGTAGCCACCGCTTGCATACTTGATTTCATAAGGTCATACCAGTATTGAGGCGGTGTGTCTTCCGCATAATCAACATATTCACCGTCTAGTATTTCTTCAGCTATGGCTTTATACAGTTGTCCCATAAAGCCGTCTTGTTCACCTAGCTCAAATTGGGTGTAGATGTATCTAAGTGTATCATCCCCTTGGCTCACCAGATAGGTTACCTCATCGGGGTAAGCACTTACATAATCATTCGGATTGCTAGGTGCTTGAGAGGAAAGTATAATCTTCTGAAAAGCTTCCTCAATACCATCATAGAATACTGTGAATCCCGCCTCCGGTATCAAGAAATTCTTATCCTCCATGTCTTCAAGAAAACTTGCAAAACTTTCTTCACTTTCTGAATAGCGATAAAGTTCTTGTGCCATCTGAGAGCTAAACATTTCTCTAGTAAAGGTCGCCGTGTAATGCTTCTCCTCAGTATTCAATTCGTATTCAACTTCATCAACGTTCTCAATCAGGCTGAACAGAATCAACGTAGATTCCACATAGAAGTTCGGATCTAAAAACTGTTCAATATTTCCATCGCTTTCTTTCAGACGTACGCTAACGCTATATGGCACGGAATCCGTCTCAAGGCGCACACCCTGGTAGAGGAGACCTTCCGGATAGTGAAGCTGGCTCGCAATGCCTCCGACCTTAGATGCATCGCCTAGATAAGGCGTTCGGTTCGAAAGAAGTTCCTGTATCCACTCTTCCCTACTATCTAGTTCTGATACCGGGTCTCCCAAAAGGCCTATACAAGCTGTTGTTAATAGCAACATCGTTATAATTACTAGCACGGTTGCTGGTTTCCTGAATGAAAGAATGTTTCTAATTCTGGACTTGATATTGCTCTCACCGAAAGCCAAGGGCATCATACTATTTTTACGATGCAAGGATAAGTTTAAAAGAGAAGTAGAATATCCTTTTTTTTCAGCTAGGTTCATCTTGCGCATTACCGCCTCATCGCAAGACATCTCAATATCTTTATTCAGAACCCGGAAAGCAACATGAACTAGGGGGTTAAACCAATGCAAGGCTACAGTTAAAAAGGCCAGCTGTTTTACTAGATAGTCCTTTCGTTTGATGTGAATCGATTCATGGGCCAAAACATATCGCATATCCGAGGGATTCATGTTCATAGGTAGATACACTTTAGGCTTGATTAAACCCAATACAAAGGGAGATTCTACCTTATTTGATTCATAAATACCATCCGAAACACGGGTTGCAAAACGAACTTTTCTTGCCAGCAAGAAATAGCTTATTAGCCCATATGCAAGCAGAAGCAGAACCCCTAGAATCCAAACTTGAGAGGCAAACCAAATCATAATCCCCATCGGATTAACGCTAGCAGTCGGAGTTGCCACCGGTAGTGAGCGATTAATAATCTCATTCACGGGACTGATACCCACATTGATGCTTGGTGTATTTTGATAAATAATATTGGTCGGTATATAGCTGGTATTCCTGGTGATTGCACCCAAAAAGCTATAGGCACTTTTAAAACTAACTGGACAAAGTAAGCGAAATAGCACAGGCATCCAGAGCAGATACGAAAAGATACTGGGCATCTTCTGTAAAAGGATGCGAATCAATAAGACCGCCATAATCACATAGGTCCCAGTGATGCTCATGTTGAGAATTTTCAAAAACAAATCACTCATCTCTTGCCTCCTCAATTAAGCGACTTAGTTCCTCCGCCTCCTTGATCGATAGTTTTTTACCGTCTAAATAAGCCGCTACAAAGGCAGGTAAAGAGCCACCAAAAGTATGCTTCACCACGGATTTGCTCTCCCTACATCTTACGTCCCTTCTGGCCACTAGGGAAACTACTATGGCTTCATTGTTCTGCAAAAACTCTTTTTTGCCTAATTTTCGAATCATATTGTAACTTGTCGATTTCTTCCATCCCAATTTTTCTTGGCAAATTCGAGCCAATTCTGTTGAATTTATTGGTTCATTATCCCAAACTAAATTCATAAATTTAAATTCAGCATCGTGTAATGTTTCCATAAGACCTCCATCATAGACCGTGTGGTTTGTTACGACAAACCTTGTGTGGATTATATCTCTGCTTTCATTTTCTGTCAATATCACTTCCGGTCCTTAGGAACGGTATTCCAGATACAACCTTTTCACTTTTTTTACCTACTTTGTGAAATTTTTATCTTTTTCCTTGCTTTTCACTATAATCTAAGTTAATATGTTCATAGGAATTATCTTGGTGTATTGTATATTAACCTTAATCCATCAGGCTTTATTGGCTATTATTTTTTTCATCCTTTTTGTGAAATTTTACACAATACATATTTTTTTACGGATTCTTGTGAATCTTTTCTCTATCGCAATTACATTTATTACTCTAGTGCAATCTATCAGATTGCCTGAGAATTATATTTAGGAGGATTATTATGGATTTAAAATGGTTTCGTGTCCCCAAAGACATCGTGTTTGGTGAAAATGCTTTAGAGTACCTTGCAACGCTTGAAGGTAAACGAGCTACACTAGTAACGGGTGGCCACTCAATGAAGAAATTTGGCTTTCTCGCAAAAGCCCAAGAGCAATTGGAAAAAGCAGGTATGGAAGTTTCCATTATCGACGGTATCGAGCCTAATCCCTCGAAAAATACCGTAATACGTGGGGGAAAACAATTATCTGAATTTAACCCAGATTGGATTGTAGCAATTGGTGGGGGTTCTGCTCTTGATGCGGCCAAAATCATGTGGGTTTACTACGAATATCCCGATACGAAGTTTGAAGATTTGATTCAAATGAAGTTTCCGAAACTTCGTACCAAAGCAAAGATGGTTGCCATTCCTTCTACTAGTGGAACCGCATCGGAGATTACGGCTTTCTCTGTGATTACAGATACAGATACGCACATTAAATACCCTCTGGTTTCCTATGAAATGACGCCCGATGTAGCTATTTTGGATCCCGCAATTCCAGCTAAAATGCCACCAAGTATTACCGCGAATACCGGAATGGATGTAATGACTCACGCGGTCGAGGCTTACGTCTCCACTTCTGCTACAAGCTATACCGACCCCCTAGCTCTTGAAGCCATCCGTTTGGTTATCAAGCAACTACCTACAGCCTATGCTAAAGGAGAGGATCTTGAGGCAAGAGCAGATATGCACAATGCCTCTACACTTGCAGGGATGGCCTTTACCAATTCATCACTTGGACTGATTCATAGTATGGCTCATAAGATTGGTGGAGAGTTTGGTATTACCCATGGTCTAGCCAATGCCATCTTGATGCCCTATATCATGGATTTCAATCGTCGAAGTACAGATAAATTTAGTCAACTTGAAGAACGTCTAGGGATCTCAGACCTCACCCAAACCATACGAGATCTCAATGAAAGCCTAGATATCCCACACGCAATAAATGCGGTTACAGAAGTAAGCATTACGGAGGAAGATTTCCTTAAGATCCTTGATCGTATGAGTCAAAATGCCTTAAACGATCCCTGTACCCTAACCAATCCGAGAAATCCCTCGGTTGACGATATTAAAACAATCTACAAAGATGCATTCTATGGTAATTTCAGAATAAACGAATAATCCATACGAAAGATTAACTTAAAAAGCTCTACAAGATTAAAATCTTGTAGAGCTTTTCTTTACACTATATTCATAGCCTTAGCTTATGATTATTCGATTGTACTTCTTACAAGTTTTTTACCAAATTCCACTGCTTCCTCTTCTAAATTACCAGACATGTTCCAGTTAACCTTGAAAACATTATCGGCAACTTCAAATCCAGCAGCTTCAAGATTTTCTTTTATCACATCAGGGCTTTCTCCGCTCCAACCATAGCAACCGAAAGCAGCCCCCTTCTTATTTTTAAACTTCAGTTCCTTCAAATAATGCAAGAAACCAGACAAGGATCTAAGAACATTGTTGCCAACAGTTGGAGAGCCAACCGCTATTGCTTTGGATTTAAATACCTCAGTTGCCAAATCATTGTCATCTTCTTTAGAAATATTAAACAATTTGACCACGGTTTTAGAATCCTCCAAACGAATTCCTTCAGCCATTTTTTCTGCAATTCTTTTTGTGCCGTTCCACATGGTATCGTATATTATGGTAATCTGATTTTCTTGGTAGTCTCTGCACCATGCAGCATATTTTTCTACAATCTGCATGGGGTTATCCCGCCAAATAATACCGTGGCTAGTAGCAATAATATCGATTGTCAAATTCATTGATATGATTTCATCTAGTTTTTTCTTCAGTAACTTATTAAATGGATTTAAAATATTTGCATAATATTTCATTGCTTCTTGGTTCAAAAGACAAGGTTCTGCCAAATCGTTGAACATATCCTCGCACGCATAGTGCTGACCAAAAGCATCATTACTAAATAGAATATTATCCCCACTCATATACGTTGCCATACTGTCAGGCCAATGTAACATCTTCATTTCCACAAAAGTAAGGGTTTTCCCATTTCCAATATCTAGACTATCCCCTGTTTTGACCACATTGAAATTCCAATCCTGGTGATACTGTCCTTTCAAGGATTTTACAGCATTGGCTGTACAGTAAATTGGGGTTTCCGGAATTCGCGACATTAATTCAGTAAGGGCTCCACTATGGTCTGGCTCTCCGTGATTGACAATAATATAATCAATCTCATCAAGAGCTACCTCAGATGCCAGATTATCCACATATTCTTTTGCGTAAGGCCGCCATACCGTATCGATTAGCACGGTCTTTTCTTCTCGTACTAAATATGAATTGTAGCTGGAACCATTATGGGTTGAAAATTCCTCGCCATGGAATTTCCGAAGTTCCCAATCAATCTTACCAACCCAATCGACATTGTTTTTTATTTTCTTCTTCATATAATCCTCCTTAAACTGCATGCCATAAGTTTCAGTTTCAACTCATTATATCACTAGTTGCTCCGATTCGCTCTGAATAGAGGATAATTTGGCAATTCATCCTATTTTTACGAATCCTGCATAGCTGAATACTTGTGTGGTGCTGGAGCCTTTACCACAATTAGTTCTAAGGTTTCATCATGAAAATTTCTAACATTCATCTTAATATTATATGGAATCTTTAGTAGTGTACCTTTTTCATACTCATGCAGCTCCTGATCATCCAACTGAAGAGACAGCCTTCCCCGTATTACATTCATATAAACATTTGAATTGGAAAAATGTTCTGGCAGGCCCTCTCCGTTATTGAATACCATATGAATATAATTTACATTATCATCCATAATCAGTTTCTCGACAGCCTTGTCATTTGTTGTACTGTATTTGTAAATAGTTTCCAACATACTTCTACCTCACCTTCTTTTTTTAATCTATCAACGATGAAAATCGTGAACATAACATCATTCTAAACACCTTGCTGCGCTTTGCAAAAATGATCGGTGGATTGAGAATTACCCTATATCCAATGCTCGATACAATTGCTTTTCAAGACTTTGAAACGATTGTATAATAGAGCGAAGAATAAAAGTGTTACCATGGTAACACTTTTACAATATTTCATTATAAGCTACATTGTAGGGAGGAAAATATGAATCAAATACTTGATGACTTAGAAAACAGCGTGTTGTTGCAATCTCTCCCGCCCAGCCTAGTAAAAGAATATATTCAATCTGGACGCTTCCAAATTGCATCCTACAGCAAGGATCAGATTCTACATATGGAAGGGGACATTTGCACTCAACTGGAGATTGTCATCAAGGGCAGTATTGCCATTGAACGAATCGATAAATCCGGTGGTCTTCTTACCGTAATTCTTTTTGAAAGTGGAAAACTCTTAGGAGCCAATCTCGTCTTCTCAAATGAACCAAATTATCCCATGACCGTGACAGCAAAAGCCAACTCAACCGTACTATGCATCAAAAAGGGACTTGCCTTTGAACTATTAAGCATCTATCCCAAATTTTTACTTACCTTTTTAGAACTCATATCTGTACAAAGCGTACAGCTTGGGACTAAGATTAAGCATCATGTAAGACGAACTATTCGGGAAGCCATCATTTCTTATCTAGAACAGGAATATTTACAGCAAGGTGACACAACCATCCACTTGAATTTATCGAAAAAGGCTTTGGCGGAACGTATGGGTGTCAGTCGCACTTCTCTTTCTAGAGAACTTCAAAAAATGAAATTAGACAAACTAATCGACTATGACCGGCACTCCATCAGAATGCTCGATTTGCGCAGACTCGGTCTTTCTAAAACCCGATAAGTGGATCAAAAATGATTCTTTTACTAGAAACATCATGTCCCATAATCTGCTTTCGTACTGACTTGACAAATCCCGGGGCACCTGACAAATAATAATATGCTTGTGCGCCCAGGGAGTTAGCAAGTTCAGCAACCCTGGCTTTCGCTTCCTTGGAAGACTTCGTCAAATATATATCAAGTGCAGGGTTATTTGAGGCCATTTTTTCGATTTCTTCTCCAAATAAATGGTAGTCCCTAGCGGTATAGATTAAATAGGTCTTATGCTCTTTATCCTTCTCCAGTTGTTTTAAAATCGCCCGAATGGGTGTAATGCCCACGCCACCAGCTACCAGCACCAAGGGTGTGATCGCATCTTGCAGTTTAAAGCAGCCATACGGTCCTCTTACCTTCACGGGATCACCAGGTTCTAGGCTTAGAAACACTTTTTTAAAACCACTTATCTCACTGCCCGTCCTCGTCCCAATCATCATATATCCCTCCTCTGGGGCCGACGCTACACTAAAGGGTCTCCATTTTTTTCCCTCAACATTCATGTGTGGTAAAGAAAAAATTGCATGTTCTCCCGGTGCCCAGCTTCGATCTGCTTTTACATTCATTTTGACGGTAAAATAATCATCATAGGGATTATCGATAGACTCTACCCTTGCAATCGTCGTTCTCATCATTCCAAAGAAATTTTTGATATTCATGCGACCTCCTTTTAAAACCATGATACCGCGTACCCATTTTCTTTCATTCTCCCAAAACAAACTCAATGAGACTTTTTAAGCCATCCGATATATATTTATTCTTGTGATAGGCAAGTGAAAACTGTCGGGGAAGATGCAAATCTTCGATGTCCAGTATGCACACTTCCTTATCTTCTGGATCAACCGCCAATTTAGATACGACACCAAGACCAATCTCTTTTTTAACACCGTTTATGATTGCCTCAGAATTGTTGTATTCACCAATAATTTCCACACGAAAACCAGCATAATCTAGTGTATCAAGGAAAAGCTTTCTAGAACCACTTCCCTCTTCCCTAATGAGGAAACGGAGACCCTGCAAGTCAGCACTACATAGCTTTCGGCCCACTAATGGAGACTTATTGCTGGCAACAATGACTAAATGATCCACATAAAATGGCCTAACGACTATGTCTGGAGATACGATTGTCCCTTCAACGATCCCTAAATCAATTTGGGAATGGATAATCCTCTTTTCAATAATCTGTGTATTGTTAATTTGCGTTTTCAAAAGGATATGAGGATTGAGAAATTGAAAATCTTGAATCATTTTGGGTAGCACATAAGTTCCAATACTCACTGTCGCTCCTACCGAAAATGTTTGGTTCACTTCAAGTTGGTTCATGCGTTCAGTCAGTTCCCGGTCCAAGGTGATGAAATGTTGGGCATAGCTAAGGAGCACTCTCCCTTCTCGCGTCAAGTACAACCGTCTAGATAATCTTTCAAAAATAAGGACACCATAGTGTTCTTCTAACTCCTTTATGCATTGACTAACTGAAGGTTGACTCATGTGCAGATTTTTGGCCGCCTTGGTCATGTTCAACTCTTTACAAACTTCAATCAGTATTCGAAAACTCCGAAGATTCATGTATTACTCCAATCTATTTATAACCTTTTACCTATTATATTAATAATATTATACTATTTTACAATAGATAATACCAATGATACACTCCCTATATAGAAAAGGAGGAACACCATGAAACATCATAATAAAATACCAGGAATTCTCTTGTCAGTTGCTGTAGGTAGCCTAGCCTATTGGTTAGGTAAATTCTTTCCGGTCGTAGGTAGTGCAGTCATTGCTCTAGCCTTAGGCTTCGGACTTAATCTAGTAATCAGTGATAAAAGCCAAATTAAGGAAGGACTTAGTTTTTCTTCTAAAAAACTATTACGTTGGGGAATAATATTGTTGGGCGCCACCCTGAATATTCAGCAGATTGTTCAAGTAGGTATCTACTCCCTGAATGTCATGATTTTTACGCTGGCCTCCGCCTTTGGCTTTGGCTATCTTTTTGGAAAACTACTAAAAATCAACTGGAAGATGAGCTCTCTCATATCAGCCGGTACAGGAATCTGTGGCGGATCTGCAATTGCTGCCATCGCACCAGTCATTGATGCAGATGATTCAGATATCGCGTATGCAATCGCTGCTACATTTATGTTTGATATGGTTATGATTATCCTTTTCCCAATTCTAGGCAGAGCTATGGGCCTTTCGGATATTTCCTTTGGTCTATGGGCTGGCACCGCCGTCAATGATACTTCTTCTGTCCTCGCAACCGGCTATGCTTACAGCGATGTTGCTGGTGAATTCGCAACCATAGTCAAACTAACGCGCACCCTAGCCATTATCCCAATTACCTTAATTTTTGCTGGTATTGGGGTGAAAAACAAGGTAAAAGAAGCTGGACCAACGCGTAGCGCTAATTTGGGTAGCTATATAAAAACAATTACGCCATGGTTTATCCTACTTTTCATAGGGTTAGCGATTATTAACAGTATTGGGATGATTCCCACAGCCTTGGCCCCCTATTTCAAACCCTTAAGTAAATTCTGTATGGCAATCGCGATGGTAGCAATCGGGCTGAATACGGATTTCGATAAAATTAAAAAATCTGGTATGAACCCAATGATTCTCGGATTTTTAGTTTCCTTAATCGTAGTCGTAGTTTCCATCGCGGTTCAAAGTTACTTGGGTATCAAATAATGGCCCTAAACCATATGCCAAACTAATTTTTGTGATAAAATTATCCAAATAGAGTAATCAATAACGGGGAGGCATAGCACCATGCTTGCAAAAATGAGTATTGAACACTACCTTGAGCAAACGGCCGCAAAGAATCCACTACTTCCAGCTAGCGGTAGTAGCCTAGCACTCAGTGCAGCCCTAGCGGCTGCCTTAACGGAATTCACAGCTAATACCACCCTTGGACAAAAGGGGTACGAAGAAGTTGAAGCTAGTATGATGCAAATCATTCAAACCAGCAAAGAGTACAGGCAACGATTCCTGCAATATATGGATGAAGACGCAAAAGCCTATACTGCACTTCTTGCTGCCTATAAGATGCCAACTAGTAGCGATGAGCAAATAGCAACTAGAAATCAATGTATTTCTGAGCAGACCAAGCAAGCTGCTCTCGTCCCACTCCAATTGGCACAAGACACAATGTCTCTAGTAGAACAAATGAAAATCGTTCTAGAAGATGGCAACCAAAAGGCTTCTGGGGATGCCATAACCGCACTGTATCTATCGGAAGCAGTGATAAAGTCTTCCATTGGCAACGTGAAAATCAATCTGAACTTGCTTAACGATGCAGATTTTACTAAAAAGATTCATGAAAGTCTCCAAATTCTAGAAGAACAATTAGAAGATTTTTAGCAACGCGCTCAAGTACATCGCATACAAAATACACCCCAAATGTTAGAAAGCCTAACACCTTGGGGTGCATTTTTATATGAATAATTAATCCAACTTTTTGCTAAACTTAGCCGCTGCAGCTCCAATCGTAATCACAATTAATAAAAGCATGGCAACAGTAGAACCCATTAAATAGGATATATTTACACCTTTTACAATAATGCCTCGAAGGATTACCAAAAAATGGGTAATGGGAAACAGGGCAGAAAGCCACTGAATAAAGATTGGCATCGATTCCCTCGGAAACATGAAACCCGAAAGTAGCACGCTGGGCAGCAGAAATGCCAAAGCCCCCTGAATCGCTTGCGCCTGATTTCGAGCAACCGTAGAAATCAGCATGCCAGTTGCCAAAGCACCCACTAGAAAGATAAATCCCAGCAAGATCAACTCCAAAATATTGCCCGCAACACTTACACCAAAAATTAGATAGCTCAAAATCATAACAACTGCGAAATCATAGCAGCCGATGGCAATATAGGGAATCAATTTCCCAATAATTAGTTCCGTTGCTGTTACTGGTGTCATAATCAATTGCTCTATGGTACCCAATTCCTTTTCCCTGACCATGGCCAAGGCTGTCAAAATGATTGTTATGTTCTGCAGAATCAGACCAACTACACCAGGTACATTAAACTTCGCACTCTCGAGAGTAGGATTGTAGAGAATCATGGGAGCTGCCGTTACACTAGCAGTAGAAGGCTTGATTCCAGATTTTTCGATTTGTGTTAATTGAAATTCAGCTGAATAAGCATTGGTTACAGCCATAGCATAGCTTGCAGCAGTCCTTGCTATGGTAGGATCTGAACCATCTACTAGTATCTGAATCTGCGAAGCCGCACGCCTCTTGAGATTTCTCGAAAAATCACTTGGAATTACCATACCAACTTTGATTTCTCCCGCCTGAATCATATATTCCAATTCCTCAACTGATTCGACAAACGCATACTCCCGGAAATAGTATGATTTTGAAAAACTAGCGATAAGTTCTCGGCTGAGTGCTGTACGCGAAGAGTCAAGGACTGCAAAATCTACGTTATTCACATCTGTGTTCACCGCAAATCCAAAGATTAGAAGCATCATGATGGGCATCATAAAGGATATGATTAAGCTAGGTTTATCTCTTTTAATATGGATCACTTCTTTTCTAGCAACAGTCAGAATTCTCCTGATTTTTATGTTTCGCATCGAATCAATCTTGAACATGACGTTTTCCCCGTATGACTTTCTTCATATCCTTGTATTGGATTATCTTTCTTTTGTCTTTATTTTCCAGAACGTGGTAGATAAAGATATCTTCTAAATTATCCATTCCCATCTCTGCATAGTGTCCTTCTGGCGTATTAATGGAAATAATCTTTCCATTATAGATAAAACCAATACGGTCACAAACGGATGCTTCATCCATATAATGGGTGGTTACCAAAACAGTCACCCCTTCTCCCGAGAGCTCCGTAATTATCTTCCAAAACTCTCTTCTAGATACCGGATCCACACCCGCTGTAGGTTCATCTAAAACCAATATTTCTGGATTATGAATCAAAGCACAACCAAGAGCCAGTCGTTGTTTCCATCCACCAGATAAGGTCCTGGCCAGAACGTCCTCTTTCCCTTTCAAGTTAGCCATCTCAATCAGTTCTTTCTTTCTTCTAGCAATATCCGTTTGGGTCATTCCGAAGATATTTCCATAGAAATCCAGATTTTCATTGACCGTCAAATCTGCGTACAGGCTAAAATGCTGCGACATATAGCCAATTCTTTGCTTTATTAACTCTGATTCTTTGCTAATATCATATCCCAGAACGGTTCCTTCTCCTTGGGTAGGTGTTATTACACCACAGACCATCCGAATGGTGGTAGACTTGCCAGAGCCATTCGGACCCAGGAGGCCAAATATCTCCCCCTTTTTAATATCGAAGGAAATGCCATCTACAGCCACTACCTGCCCAAAAACCTTTTTCAGATCCTTTACTTCAATTGCATATTCCATTCGTCTACTCCAATTCCCCAAAGTCGGTCGAAATCAACATGCCTGGGCGTACCTGGTCCGTCATAGTAAGCTCCAGTTCTACCAAGTATACCAGTCGTTCCCGGTCTTCAGACATAACCACATTTACTGGGGTGAACATGGGCTCAGTAGCAATTCTCTTCACCATGCCCTTAAGTTTTATATCTTTTTCTACCTCCAATTTGAACTCCATCTCCATCCCAAGGGAAATCTTGGTCAGATCCTTTTCATGGATATAGATCTTTACGAGTGTTTTTTTAGGATTATATAGGCTTATAACCGGTGCGCCTGTACTGACATATTCACCCTTAGCGTAGTTGATGCTCTCCACAACCCCTCCATTTAAAGCCTTGATTTCATACTTATCTGCATTTATTTTGGCCAGTTGGGCATCTAGGGCTATCATTTCTGAATTAAGCGCTGCGATTCTTTGATCTGGTTCATCGTAGCCCGCATTCATACTCTTAAGCTGCTCTTCGGCGGCAGAAATCTGAGCATCTAATCCTGTTCTTTGATTGATTAAGCTGTTAATATCACTCTGCGCTTTATCGCTTTTTAAACGTGCACTATCATAAGCACTTTTACTATTTACTAGAGCCAACCTTGCTACATCTAAATCCTGCCTAGACACGGCACCGGTTTCAAAAAGAACAAGCATCTTATCGTAATTGCTCTGTTGCAATTCATAAGCAGTCTTTAACGCTTCACTACTAGATAGGCTCTGCTCATACAGGGACTTAGCGCCAAGAATGGAATCAGACATGGCATTTCTTTGGCTAATCAGTTGACTGATACTACTATTTTGAATGTTCCGTTCTTCTTCCCGTACTGGCGATACCGACTTATCCACATTTTCCAAGGCAATCTGGTCTGCCAATTCAGCTTTTTCTTGCAAAATGGCGGCGGAAGAAGCATCTAGACTCATAACCACTTGTTCAGCTTGTATTTTCTCTCCTTCACGCACCAAAAGTTCATCAATTATTCCAGGAACGGTAGCATAAACATCATAGCTATCTGGCTCAATTTCGCCATAGTAAATACTCGCATCCTCTCCCCGCGACAACAAATAGAGAAACAGGCTTAATGCAACTACGATAATCCCTAGTATCATGACTCTTTTCATTTTTTTATTCTTCATTTTCTCCTCCACCACGCCTAATCCTAAGTTTTTATCCTTTGAATCGAATTACTTGTTCCGCTACTAAGGGTATAATTTTTTCAATATTGGTATTGCCGTAATAGGTAACGTGCATAACCTTTTTTCCGCTATAGGCAAAGATTTGTTTTCTGATACCATCTTCTGCGATGAACATCTTGTCCATTCCAGGATAAGGAAGAGCAATGATTTCTGCCTCTGGCTCCCATACGTAACGCTGAATCAAATCCTCTGTAAGCCCTTCCGATAGTCCAGCAAAAGTTAATTTAAAAAACTGGTTTTCTATGCTTGGTGAATACTCGCCACTTTGATCAGCCCACATTTCCCCGGAGACTATGCCGTGTTCATCTATTTCATATTGAATTGGTGCCATCAGGCTCCAGTCACTTTGCACACGGTTCTTCCGATCTACCTCACGGTAGTAAGTCCCGATTTCTCGCTCAAGATTGGGACTTTCCTCAATTTCAGCCAATCGAACGAAGGGTAAGGAGTCTGTGTCCTCTGGCAGGTTGTATTCTATACTTCTATTCATAGAAACAATCGGTAATGGGATTATGGCAAGAGCGATTAAGACGTAGAAAAGAGCCACGATACCACCAAAGAATCTCGCCTGTTTGTAGCCCTCATAGTGCGTGGCAGGATTACCTTGTAACAAGGATTCTTTGAGATTCCGGATGGATAAATAATTTCGAATGGTTCTAAAAAATACATAGATTTCGACTACTAATAATAACACTTGTTGCAAAAACTGTCCTCTTACCATTAATAATACTGGCTCATCTAGTAAGAAATACGGTCCAAGTATTAATCCAAACATGAGGACAAGCGCTATGGAAAAAACGAGCACATTCCGTTTCAGTAGTTTATCCAACTCATCAAGGGTATGTCCTTGCTCAACAGGATCCGTATGCAATTCTCGAATCTTGTCCGACTTCTCAGCAATAAAGATGTAAAACTTCCCCGTTCTAGTTACCAAATCCCAACCGCACTGCTCATATAGATCTATTCTTTCTTGATTTGGTTTATCCATTAAGACTTCAATGCGGTAGCGTACATCTTTGGGCTCACCCTTCTCAAAGTAGACAAAAAGTCCACCGATTTTCGTGAGGTGTAAACCCTTTTTACTCATGTCGGAAAACCAACTTTCGTTCCGCCCCACCGCATAAATATCATCCAACAATAGTTTTCGAACCATCTTTCCCATTATTTTGTCTCCTCCAATATCTGTCCATCATGTATCATTTTCTGTAGGCGAAGAAACTCCCGCCGTAACGCAGCCAGGCCTTCTTCGGTTATGACATAGGTTTTACGTCTTCCATCATCCTGCAGTACCTTAATAAGTTTTTCTTTCTTTAACCGCGTCAGAACGCCATACAAGGTCCCTGGTCCCATTTGTATGCGGCCATCCGATACTTGCTCAATTGCACTCATCAATTGATATCCATGGTTAGGTTGGATCAGAGCCAAAAGAATATAGTACATCGCTTCTGTCATCGGCCCTCCTGAATTTTGCATCTCATCACTCCTAATATTATGTCACGCGATATATCGCATGGCATAATATTAGGCTATACTCTATTTTTTGTCAACCAAATAGAAACGCACTTGGGCTAACTGCCCCAGCTAGACGAATGGTTAGAGGACTTTTTTCGGATACTGTTATCCTTGCTTGCTCCACCTAGGATTAACAACCGCGTTTGACAACGAAAAAAATACCCTGCTGACCATTTTCCTTCTCAACAATGATCAGCAGGGTACTATATTAATTTTTGTTTAACAATCTAGGCAATCATTGAGTATGACATCATCCGATTTTTTTTCCAACTCTTCAATCATGTCTGTAATACTTTTGATTGCCCTAAAAAATTCTTCCTGTCTCATTTTTTCTAAGGGCTTCAGGCGTTCTTGCATATACACCATATGCTTCTCCTTAAAATCATCCGCTAGGGCAAATCCCTCTGTCGTCAGGCTAAGTTCGTAGACTCTTTTATCTATTTCGCTGCGTTTTTTCTGAATCAAACCCATAGCAACCAATTTATTAGCCACAGGGGTGAAAGAACCTTTTTCAATATTGAGCAAATGACTTAATTCGGACATCGGCGCTGAACCATTAAAATGCAAAAACATCAATGTTGAGATGTGTGTTTGATTTACGTCCTCTGGCAAAGGATACTCTTTTGAGAATCCTTTGAAAAAAAAGTGCTCCAATTTTGCCCTTAAGTTTACTATGGTCATCATAGCTTCATATTCCGTCATCCTTGTAAAATCCTCCTCTTATACCGCTATATCAACCTCTGTTCTGGCTATGTTGTCATCTTGCTTCCATTGTCTTATGATTGCAAAGAAAGTAACAATAATGGCTAAACCATCTGCAATTGGTGTTGCAAACCATACACCGTTGATGCCAAAACTTGTAGGTAATATGAAGAGCAATGGCAATAAGAATATGAATTGTCGTAACATACCGAGAACCATAGATGTCTTTCCTTTGGCAATAGACTGAAAGTAAGCAACACCCATTAGATTGATACTAAGTAAAGGAAGCATCATTACAAAGATTCGCAATCCATTAACAGCAACCGCGACAGTATCGGAACCTTGTTCTAAAAACAGTCCGATAAACGTGGTTGGGAAAATTTCCAGCATAGCAAATACTACGGTGGAGAAAACGACACCAACCATGACGCTATATTTCAATGTTTTATTTACGCGTTCTTTTTGCCTTGCTCCATAATTATAACCAATAATTGGCTGCATTCCTTGCGTTATCCCCATGATTGGCATAATAAAAAAGGTGTATAAGCTATTAATGGCTCCTAAAGAAGTAATTGCAGCCGTACCACCATATTCTCCCAATCCACGATTCAAAAAGGTCATGGCCACACTAGTGCCAATCGTAGACATAAAGGTTGCAAAACCAATCGTGATAATACTAATAACCACGTGATAATCCGGAACAAAATCTCTAATACTTAGATGAAGTTCACTTCGACCTCTACCGTAAAAACTCAACAAGATAGTCAATCCAACAAATTGACCCGTAATCGTAGCGTAGGCAGCGCCTGCCACGCCCATATCCATAAGACCGATAAAGACAAAGTCCAATATAATGTTTGTCACAGCAGATGCAATCATAGCGGTCATAGACAATAGGGGCTTTCCTTCTGACCTTACTGAACTATTCAAAGTGAAAGACATCATCTGGAAAATAAACCCAGCAATAATAATTCTCAGGTAACCAGCTGCATAAATAATGGTTTCCTCAATTGCTCCAAATAATACTAGTAATTCATTCAAATTAAACAGTATGGTACCTAGCATTATGCCCGTTACCAATAGACCAAAGCTCAAAGTATTGCCAAACACATGACTCGCCCCGGCCCTATCTTTCTCACCCAATCGGATGGATATTAATGTAGATCCCCCAATCCCAATTAAACTCGCAAATGCAAACATAATCATCATTACTGGGAATGCAATCGTTAAGCCAGCCAAGGCGGACTCTCCTGCATACTGACCAATAAAAATTCGGTCAACAACATTGTACACTGCATTCACCAACATCGCGATAACAGCCGGAATGGAGTATTTCGCTAATAATTTACCTATGGCTTCCGTTCCTAATTCTTTAGTACTTTCCACTATCCTACCTCTTTTCTCTACCTAGCTCTTGGACTATGCCTCGATGTATACTTTTGTCTGGTTGTGAATTATATAAATTGAAGGATACCGAGCGTAAAAACTCGGTATCCTATCTTTCAACACTTACTTTACGTTACAAGAAAAAGATCTCCAAACAGCATATTCGTTTGATTTCTAATCGTATGCTAACACACCCATAATCGCGTGTCAAGAAGTTTGTTTTCTAACTTTTTCCTATTACACCATTTTTCATACACCTTAAAACATGCTAAAATTAGTCTACTTGATACTAGATACTGTAGGGCAAGGTACAACACTTGGTTTTAACCCGGAACCGTCTTAAAATACATTCTTCCAATACGCAAATAGCTGCCACTTGCAGTTCATTCCTCTTAAGGAGCTAGGTAATGCTAAAACATAAAATTGAAAAATTTGAAAACAAAGAACGTCTAGATGAATTGAATCCACTAGGTACTCTACAAGATATTGGGCTTACGAAAGAATCAAGAGTACTCGACTACGGTGCGGGTACTGGCATCTTTAGCATAGCTGCTGCTAACATCGCTAAAACTGTATTTGCCTATGATATCAATACAGAATTTTTACAGCATATAAAAGACAAAGCACTTTCTCATGGACTAACCAATGTTCATACTGTTGAGGTAGGAGAGCTTAGTACGATTGACCAGCATTCCATGGATCTTATCTTACTAGTAACTGTTTTTCACGAAATTGACGACATAGATAGTCTATTTGAGCATCTTACTACCCTGCTTGCAAATAATGGCACTATTGTCGTTATTGAATTTCATAAAAATAAAACACCGTTTGGACCCTCTCTTGCACACAGAATATCCAAGCAAAGAGTTGCAGAAGAGTTCGCGAAACGTAATTTTCATTTACTAGAAGATAAAGATTTAGGTAAAAACTTTTATCTGGTTTCTTTCAAACTCTAGTAAAAGAGCTCATCCCCGAAGGGAGTAGTAGAACAATGACAGAAAAGGAATTTAATATAATTTGGAATCTTTTCCTAGAATCTTTTAGCAAGGATGAACGGCGCACCAAGAAAAAGCAGTATGCACTAATCAAAAATCCCCTATATCATTTAGATGCTTATCAGGAAAATAATGAAACGATTGCCTTTCTTGCATACTGGAACTTTGGTGATTTTCTCTATGTGGAGCACCTGGCCACAGAACCTAAAATGCGCGGAAAAGGTATTGGCAGAAAGATTATTAAAGACCTGACCCATAAATCCAATAAACTAGTAGTGTTGGAAGCAGAAAAGCCCCATGATGAAATGGCAAAAAGGCGGATCCATTTTTACGAAAGACTAGGCTTTTATGTGAATGACTATGAATACTACCAACCATCGTATGGTGAAGATAAAGATGAACTTTCCCTACTCTTTTTATCTCACCCTCGGGCCATATCCCACGCTGAATTCGAAAAGATTAGACAAACAATCTACCGTGAGGTCTACCAGAAGGATATTTAATACTCATGACAAAGAATGATATCGTTTTACTTTCATGTCTGAAATAGAAAAATCCCAGCGCAATTAGCACTGGGATTTTTCTGTCTTCTTAATCTCTTTACCTAAATACGTTCCACTGCAACCACCACGCAGCATTGTGGGTCTGGGCATGCCGAGCAAGCTCTTCCGTCCTCATCCTCCCAAGAAAGTTCTCCTCCCGAAGCCATTATATTCATAGGTGGCAAAGCTGTCATGATCATCTCAGGGCACCAGCCTTCTGCCCCTTCAATTCTCAAACCCAATCCATCTTTTCTGCGCATGCAGAAACTATCTCCAACCTGCATGCCAGCTCCACACGGTTCCTTGATGGATACCACCGTTGCTTTTACGTCAAATTCATTTCCCATTATTCTTCCTCCTTAGTCACCTTTTAGTAGTGTCTTTATCTGAAACAACAACATATTAATAGCCACCTGGTTATGTCCCCCCTCAGGTATAATGATATCTGCATGTTTCTTGGAGGGTTCCACAAAATCCTCATGCATCACTTTTACCGTACTGAGATATTGGTCTATCACAGAATCCAGGCTTCTTCCCCTGGTCTTCACATCTCTTACAATTCTTCGAATAATCCGAACATCTGCATCCGTATCAACAAAAACCTTAATATCTAACAAATTGCGTAAAGCCTTGTTCTCAAAAAGCAAAATTCCTTCTACTAGTATGACTTGTCTTGGTTCAACATGAACTGTGTCAATAGCCCTAGTATGCTGAATAAAATCATAGACTGGACGCTCAATCGAAACGCCCTGTTTGAGAAGCTGAATATCTTCTATCATCTTTTTTGTTTCAAAAGAGTTGGGATGATCATAGTTCAGTTTTTTTCTGTCTTCCAAGGTGAGATCATCATGGGGCAAATAGTAATAATCATGGCAAAGCGTGATGACTTCATCACCAAGCTCTTCCGTCAATCTATTAACCAGCGTTGTTTTTCCTGATCCGGTCCCGCCAGCAATGCCTATACAGATGGGATTCATATATTCCTCCTTAGCGATTCTATCGAAATATCAATTTCACTATATACAGTTTATCAATAAATTCTTCTATTAACATGATACTTCAACAAAATTTCAGGCAAATATCCTACTTTTCAGATAAAGTACACTATCTTTAAGCACTGCTTACCAACTTTGTTAGCTACAATATCTCCCCTGCTTCTTTTTCATATCATAATTCTCTTCCCTACGTGTTGCAACTATGTGAAATCACTTTTCCATTCTTTACAAATCTGCAATATTTGTTTACTCATTTTCATGTATTATTCTTCAAGTCTTACACAGAAAGTACAAGAAAGAGCAATTGTCTCCCTACCTATTTCCCTTTATGCTTTCATCCATTTGCGCCACTATATTTGCACTAATTTGCTCCTAATTTCATTATTGGTTGTTTATACTTGTATTTTAACTCATTTCAGTGCATGATAGGAGGGTTGGAATAACAAAAAATGAAAGGGTACACCATGAATAAAAAGAAAATTATCAATTTAGCAGTCATCGCCCACGTCGATGCCGGCAAATCGACACTGGTTGATGGGTTGCTGGCTCAAAGTGGCGTATTCAGAGAAAATGAATTAGTACAAGAACAAGTTATGGATAGCAATGACTTGGAAAGAGAGCGTGGTATCACGATCTACTCCAAGAACTGCTCTATTGAACATAGTGGCTTGAAAATCAATATTGTAGATACCCCAGGACACGCTGATTTTTCTTCTGAGGTGGAACGTATCATGAAAACAGTAGATACGGCCATCTTGTTGGTAGATTCAAGCGAAGGGCCTATGCCTCAAACTAGGTTTGTACTACAAAAAGCATTGGCCCAAGGATTACGTCCAATCCTCTTTATCAATAAAATTGACAAAAAGGATCAGCGGGCTGAAGAAGTTGTAGACATGACCTTTGATTTATTTATCGAATTGGGCGCTACAGAAGAACAGTTGGACTTCCCCATCATCTATGGTGTAGCCAGAGAAGGTATCGCCAAACTGAACATGGAAGATGATAGTGAGAACCTAGACCCCCTGTTCGAACTGATTAAGAAGCACGTTCCGGCCTATCCGGATAAAGATAACGAGCCTCTGCAAATGCAAGTTTCCTCTTTAGGTTACGATGAGTATATCGGTAGACTGGGTATTGGCCGAATTACTAGAGGTATGATTAAGAAGAATCAAAGCATTGTGCTTACTAAGCGTGATGGCGAAATCAAGAACGGAAAAATTGCGAAAGTATTCATCCACCAAGGCTTGAATCGCATAGAAGTTAATGAAGCAAGAAGCGGTGATATGGTTGTCGTTTCTGGTTTGGGTGATATTTCTATCGGTGAAACAATCTGTGATAAAGATCTAGTGGAACCTCTACCAATGATTGACATTGAAGAACCAACACTATCAATGAATTTTTATATCAATAACTCTCCATTCGCTGGAAGGTCTGGTAAATATGTAACCTCTAGACATCTTCAAGCTCGTTTGGATAAGGAGTTGGAAGTAAACGTAGGATTACGTGTTAGCCCATTGGAAGATACCGACGGTTTTAAAGTATCTGGCCGTGGAGAATTGCATTTATCAATTCTTCTTGAAAATATGCGCCGTGAATCCTATGAAGTTGCGGTTTCTAAACCGCAAGTATTGTTCCGCAAAATTGATGGAGTACTGCAAGAACCAGTCGAGAGAGTCATCGTAAATCTCCCGGACCAATATAGCGGTACAATCATTAATAAACTAAATATTCGTAAAGGTAGCATGACTTCCATGCACTCTGAAGATGGATATACAACATTGGAATATTTGGTTCCTACCCGTGGTTTGTTGGGTTACCGTAGTGAGTTCATAAACGAAACACGTGGTGAAGGTACCATGGTTCGCTCATTCGATAGCTACCAGCCTCATTTGGGTACCATACCCAAGAGAGCCAATGGAGTTCTTGTTTCTTTGAATACTGGTCAAACCATGGCCTATTCTCTATTCAACCTTAGTGACCGGGCTCAAATGATGGTCGGCCCAGCTACAGACGTCTATGAAGGTATGCTAATTGGAATCAATTCACGACCGGAAGATATGGTGGTCAACCCTTGCAAGAATAAAAAAATGACCAATGTACGTTCCTCCGGCAATGATGAAGCCATTAAACTGCTGTCTCCTAAGATTTTCACCTTGGAAGAAGCATTGGAATTCATCGCTGAAGATGAGCTCGTAGAAATTACACCGGATGCTATCCGACTTAGAAAAAAAATTCTCAATGAGCAAGATAGAGCCAAATACAACCGAAGCAGAACAAACGATTAAAAAAGGGAGCGTAAGCTCCCTTTTTAATGCAAAAATATGTTTATCCGCCTAATTAGGCACCAACTGCCCCAAATGTCTCTGGCAAGGTGCTTCCACCATCTATAACAATTTGCGTTCCAACTAGATAAGAGGATTCATCGGAAGCTAGAAAAGCCACTAGGTCACCAATCTCATCCATCGTACCGAGTCTTTTGATAGGTACAGCAGCTGCAATTCCATCAATAACGGAATCAGGATTATCAGGATTTGATTCTACGGCAATCTGTTTTGCCATTGGTGTAAGAATGTATCCTGGACAAATAGCATTAACATTAATATTGTATTTAGCACCTTCAAATGCCAGTGCCTTCGTAAAGCCCCAAATAGCTGCCTTCGTCGTAGCATAAGCAGTTTCGCCCTCGTCCACCACCATGGTACCGGTGACGGATGACATGTTTACAATCTTGCCATATTTTTTTTCAACCATGTGAGGATATACTGCCTTGGCACAATTCCATACTCCCTTGATATTTACATCAAAGTGGAAGTCTCTATCTTGATCGCTCATTTCCATGAATGACTTAACCCTGATTACACCAGCATTGTTAAAAAGAATATCTATGGAACCCTCTTTGGCTACAATTTCATCTACAGCTTTTTTAGCCGCATTGTAATCACGTACATCGAAAACGACACTCTCTACATCGAATCCTTCATCCCGTAAGCCCTGAGCTGTTTCGTGTACTTTTTCAGAAATATCTGCCAAATACACTTTGGCTCCATTCCTAGCCAAGCCTCTTGCACCACCATAACCATTGCCCATCGCAGCACCTGTTACTATTGCGATTTTCTGATCCAGTTTACCCATATTACCTCCTCTATACAGAATAGAATTCTTGCTCTACTATATTATTATACTTGGTGTACATTATACCTTTGATAATTATTTCATGTTTTAAGCATTTCTTGTGATAGACCTTACACCATTTTTGTAATATTTGTTTTGTGCAAGAATTAATGCATCTATTACGAGTAAAAGGACTCCAGCAATCAAAAAAGGTGACTACTCCTTCGAGCCATCACCTTTATATTTTTGAATTGAATCACGTCTCCATCCCGATTATCCTTACTAGTGAGTACCAAGAAAGCAATTAATCAAGTTCTGTCCATAAATGAATCTCTGTAATTCTCAAATCATCAGGTAATTGGTCATAACTCGTTAGTTCAACATCTTGGTCGAATTCAAAACTTAGTAACCAAGTAGTTCTGCCTCCGGGCGTACTTTTTCCTTCTTCAAAGTAAAGATAATTGCCGTACACTTCTTTTTCATTATGGCGATCATACATTAAATCAAAGTTTTGGTCGCAATACTTCAAGACCGGTTTTGCTAAGTCTCCTACTTGAGCGCTAAGAGCAGATAAGGAATATCTATCCGAAGTAATCTGTACATAGTCTGCAACGTTGACATCCGAGAAGGGATATCGATTGTGTGCATAGCCAAAAGTAATGCCATCATAAGTCATCGTAGTATAGTAATCATAATAGCCACCATCTTCCTTTGTTTCAATTTGGAAGTCTGCTCCTAATAATTCCGTGACTTCTTTTTGCGTAAGAACAGCACTAATTTGAAACTCCGGTTCTTGGTATACTTTTTGCATGCCGGGTTTGGTAATACTTACAGCACGAATTATCTCCCCTTCAAGGGTGCATTTAATATCAAATTTCTCAGTTGAATAAACGGTATAGGTATATTCGCTTCCCGTGTTATCATCGGGCACTTTTTGGCCAACACCGAATAAAGCCTCCGCTGCCGCTACCGTATCTCCAATCATTAACCCCTGAACCTGAATTTTATTGTCACCGTATGGTTGGATATAGATTCGTTGTACAATAGACGCTTCATCAATTTCTAGTCCTAAATGAAATCCATGAAAGTATCCCTCCGTCTCAGCGTTGTTATAATAATAAAGATTTCCCTTTATTTCAGGCTCCGGCAACTCGCCTAAAGCATCCACCGCATCTATATCCTGCTCAAGAATTGATAAAAGTTCACTCACATCTTTTTCTTCTGCCGGACTTTGACCAATCTTACCGCAACCAACAAATAGTATGGTAATCATTGACAGCATAATAATAATTGATAGTATTTTTTTCATGCTATTCCCCCTTTTGTTTCTATCCATCTATACTTTAACATCCCCATTAGTTGGTTTCAATCCTCTATTCAATCTCCCCTTATTCAGGAACTGTCTGAAATAGTTTTCTTCCCTCATTGAATATTTTCACAAGCCATACTTCGTAAGCTATCCACTTGCGTGCTACGACCCAATACCATCATTATATCGCCTTCATGGAGTGTGGTTTCATAGTTTGGATTGAACCGCAGCCTTTGCTCACCTAGCTTACGAATAGCAAGAACAATAAGGCCACTTCTCTCGGGAATCCTGTTTTCCCCTAGCGTTTTACCAGCAAGTTCTGAACCTGCACAGATTGTCACCTCTTCCATATCTAGTGATACCTCATCTATCTGGGTAATGATATCTAGGAAGGACTTAATGGTTGGCCGAATAACCATAGCCGCTATACGTCTTCCCCCAATCTCATTGGGAGATATCGTATTGTTGGCGCCAGCTCGCAAAAGTTTCCCATGGGCACCTTTTTCAATGGCTTTGGAAATTATATATATTCTTGGGTTAATCTGCCTCGCTGTCAACACAGTAAATACATTATCCGCATCATTGGCCAAGGTGCAGACGATGCTCTTCGCCTCCATGATCTTTGCCCTTATTAGGGCATCTTCGTTCGTTGCATCATCCTTGACAACCAACACATTTTCCTCGATTAATTCCCTACTTCGGTCCTCATTTTTCTCAATAACCACAAAATCTAAGCCCTTCAAGCGGAATTCTTCGATAACTATCTGTCCAACTTCACCAGCACCACAGACGATATAATGGTCTTTCAGCTCAGATATTTTTTTTAGCATTTTTTTCCTCCTCCAAGCAACTTGAAACTCTCCTTCAAAAAAAGTGGTTACAATACTGCTAAATCCGTAAGCCACGATACTCAAACCTGAGAAGATAATCCCTATGGTAAATAATTTCGATAGAACCGTCATTTCTGCCACTTCGCCATAGCCCACCGTGGAAATCGTAATGGCAGTCATATAAAGTGCATCAATTAAGCTAATGTCTAGAAGCACCTTATAGCCTAGTACACTGATTACTATCACCAGAAAAAACAGGCTTATGATTCTTAGTAATTTCCGTCTATTATCCATGATTACCTCCTGCATTCTACCCATTCTATGGTATCGGCTACACTTAAACGCGCGAATGATATTACAGCAATACTCTTCCAATCGAACTCCTATAGAATTCCCGATTCAGTTCTTTTTATCCTCTTTTTCGCCTACAGTATTAAAGAATAAGCCAATAAATAAGAGTATAACCCCACATATTGAAACAAAGCTTAACCGTTCTCCTAGAAAAAATGTTCCCAGTAAGGCGGCGGTTAGAGGTTCTGCCAATGTTAACGTTACGGCAGTCGGAGCAGGGACATCTACCAACCCTCTCGTAAACAAGGCATAAGCAGCTGCTGTGGCAATAAGGCCTAGGTGTAAAACGCCCAAGATGCCAGAAAAAGACACCACCCAATGCAGATCGCTTGTGAATAAAATCGGCGTTAGGATTAATCCTGCAATTAAGAATAGAAGTCCATTGGCTGCGTCTCTTTCCATAGTATCATATATATGCTGAGATGTTCGCACATAAAATGCATATGAAAACCCTGCCAAAAGAGCAGCAATACTCCCCGTAAGGTTCACAGACATAGCATCCTGCCCACTGAATAGCAAAATGCATCCCAAAATTGAGATTCCCGTTGCAATCATCCATTTCTTGCTCAATCTATTTCCAGAAATACGCTCAATAATACCAGAAAATACTGGCGAGCTCCCGATGGCTAGCACTGTGCCAAAAGCCACGCCTGTTAGCGAAATTCCCGTAAAGAATAGAGGCTGAAAAAGTCCAATACTTACTGCCGCTAAAAGCAGATTTTTCCAATCCACTGATATCTTTTGTTTATAAAATCCTTTTAGTAAAGCTACCAAGAATAATGCAATACCCCCTACAAGCATACGTAAAGCACCTGCACTCCTGGGTTCTGCTCCAACAGGCAACAGGCTTTGAACTGTACCCGATGTACCCCAAAGCATACCTGCTAGGAGGATTAAAATATACGATCCTGTTCTCTTCTTTTTCATTATGTCCCTTTTCTTTCTGCAAAATATAGCCACAGATGCCAACTAATAATTCATCAGCAAAGGCTTTCTAGACTATCGCACTATGACCATGCAATTCAATACTTAACCCAATCAAGCTCAATTGATTTGATTTCGACTCCTATCGGCCATAATCGAATATAGTTTCATGGCAAGAAGGCTAGAGATATAGCCTATCAACACCCCGCTTAGCACATCGCTTGGATAATGCACATACAAGTAGAGCCTTGAGAATGCAACCATGCCAGCTAGCAGCATTACGTAGCGATAGAGCTTAACTCTGCCAAGGCAAGTTTTGTTCCTTAGAAACACAAATGCTATCGCAAAAGATGATGAAGCATGACCTGACGGAAAAGAGTAGCCACTCGGCGCCTTGATGAGCAATGGAAGATCGACTAGATAGAAGGGTCTCATTCTACCCACCAAATTCTTTAAAACAATATTTGTTAGGAATACACTACTTAATAGTGATAACGTACATACTATCCCCAGACTTCTCGTTTTCGGACTGATTAGTAGAATAATGCTAATTGCAATCCAAATGGCACCGACATTTCCCAGACGGGTAATAGCCGACCAGAACTGGTCAAAGAATGCGTTTCTCATGGTTAACTGGATAAAATCCAGAATCATTAATTCTATGGATGTAAGTAAGCCCATCGATTTAGCTCCAATCTTGCTGCTCGTATTATCTGAGACTAGAATTCTCTTTCTTCCTTCTAGTATACTATATTCTAATGTGTAAAATATATAAGAAGGTCCCAAGTAGTTTCACTTGAGACCTTCCACTGAATTTGCTAAAAACTAGTTACAATAGAGACTAGCTTTATCTCCCCTTCTTCAGAATAAACAAATATCTTGTCATCCTTTCTCAACTTATCAAAAGTTGTACGAATCGGATCAGTTAGTCTTGCATCCACTACAAATGCCTCTTGACCAATGTCATACACCATACCTCCTACCGTTACGGTATTTCTGGTCGCATTGTAGGCGCTCGTACCTAAAACCCCTTTCAAAACTACCACACTTTGTATCTTTACTACGTCTCCACTTCCAACGACTTCGACTATTGTTCCTTTTGGATACTTCGGCGTTGCCCCATCATGCTGTAATTCCTGAAAACCAGTGGAGCTGGTAATCGCCACATAATCATTTTTACCTACCTTCCACGAAGCATCGAAAACAGCATAGTCTGTAGCTAGAGACATTTCTGGTTCCTCAAATACTAAGTATGTTAAATCTTGTTCAGAATTTGAATATGCATAGGCTGATACCTTTTCATTATTCCTATTTTCAGATATCGCTTCAACCTTCTCCCAAGTCATTATTTCTGCATCCTTGAAATCCTTGTCGCCATTGGGATCGGCATTCATGATTACGGTATCTGCCGTTGCATAAAACTTACTTCCTGAAATATTCTGTATTCTGTTGTAATTCTGGGTATAAGTATTATCGACATAGACAGGCATGATACTAAATTCTTCAGTGTATGCCATAAAAGAATTAATCTTTCCAGAGGAATCAAGACCATAGCTTACTAGCGTCCCTGGGTCGAAAGCATCATAGACATCACTGGGATTGAACGATCCTTTGGCTTCTGCAAAGTAATAGGTTGTGTGGACACCACTTTCTGTAAACAGATCTATTCTATACACATTCTTGCCCCACTCAATAGCTGTTTTTCCAGAATGAACGACAAGTGCCACGCCTTCATTTTGTGATTCAATATCTCCGGAGATTGCGAACAGGTTTCCATCACCATTTAAGTATGCAGTAACTTCTTTGTTTGAAAATGCAGCCACATCACCATTTTTTTCGGAAAAATGCTGACCATTGTTTTTAGACTGATAGACTGCGTCAAAGTAATATTTGGAATCACCAATACGGATATAGTTGTTATTAACAAATCTATCCGCTATTCCTAGCACCACATTCCTATTGGTATATATGGCGTAATCATCTTTGGATGTGCGGTCATATTCATTCCAAGAAAGAATGTCATATTTGTTTAAATCTAAGTAATAGGATGCAACACCGTGATATCTAAATTGATCATCTTTTAGGTCAATGACAAGCTCATCTTCTGTACTGAAAAATTTGATGGTAAGATCCCTTTCTCCAATCCGAACGCTTTTCACCAATCCCTCATTCATCTCAGCATAATTAACCAGTTTTGCATAAACTACATTTTTGTTATTTTCCAATATATATTGGACCATGGTGTCTTTCCCAGTCGGCACCTCTCTAAGCTCATCATTGATGATACAGATTGCATCATTAGAAAGCTCATATTTTTTATCACCTGAATCAAAACTTCTGTTATTGTTCAGGTCAAGGTACATAGTAGAGCCTTCAAATTTTAATAATTTTGCAGTACTCACTTTGACAGAATCCTTTATAGCAAAAATCTCATTGCTTTTATTTAGATAGAAAGTTGATGGAATACCAATATATGGATAGATATCAAAACCCAATGCTACACTATACTTTCTACCGTCAGCAACTACTTCTCTCTTCGTGTCACTTAGGTCACTTCCAACCATCATATACCCATCTGTAATTGTAATCTCTTCCGTAATACCACTCGTTAAGCCATTGATCGGTTTTGTTTTCGTTGCATCATCGACAAATGAAAAACTATTAGCATTCCATATCACATAATCCGAGTAGCATGCCGCTTCAGCAATAACAAATACATCGCCTCGTGGTGCAGCTGCTCTCGGGGCAAAAGCTACAACATCATCCGTTATGTCTAACTTGGCTGCTTGAACTAGATAATTACTTGGCCAAACTCCTGGTAAAGTTCCTTTGCCATAGCCCAACAGATTTAGAATCATAGTTATCGCTTCGGAATACGAAACTTCATCATTCGGTCTAAATGTACCATCTGGATACCCTACAACCCATTTTTGCTGAACAGCAAGATTGATATATCCCGTATACCAAACATTACTTTTTACATCGCTGAATTTGGTCGCCGCATCATTCAAGAATGTGGCTGATTTATCCATATTTCCGATTTTGGCAAGCACAACAGTCATTTCAGCACGAGTTATTGTGTGGTCAATACCAAGTGATCCATCTGTGTAGCCTACAATAACACCGATATCTTTTAATATGGTGCCTGCTCTTTGGGCCTCAATACTTGCGGCAAGCGAAGGACTAGCAAAGCTAAATAATAATGAAAATAGTACTGTAATCGCAATCAATTTGATTTGTACTTTCATCTTCCTTCTCCCTTCTTCTAAATGGTAACAGGCAAATTAGTATCAGCTGGGTCTCTATTAGTTCGGCACAATTAAGCCTTCACCTTTAAATCAACTTAATATATGTTTTCACAAATAAACGCATGCTCACCATTGTTACTCAAAACAGACATTGGAGCATTTCTCACAACCTATGAATGATTTATCGTTCTGATTAGTGCATTTTTTTTACCTATTCCGAGCAAATTGAATAGATTCCCTCATTCATTAGGCTCCCTACAAAAAAAATCTCATAACAAGTATGAGATTGGATATCCAAAATATTCCATTCGTAAAAAACATGAGCAGCTCATCCAATGAAAACACCCATACTCCTGATTTGTAGGCACCAATATTACAAAATTGGACTAGCTAGCCTTCATTATGGCTCCTGCCAAGAAAAATCTCATAGCAAAATGAAAGCTTCCGGTGATAATCCAGCTCTACTAAATCAGTTGGTTTTACACGCCCATCTGACTTTTCAAAATAGGCCAAACCTACGTACTTTAACATATTATAAACAAATTGGGAGCAAAACATAATATTGGGTTTAAGAGATGTTCTAAAGACCAAGCCCAACATATTATAAGCACTTCCATTTTTATTAATTTCCCGCACCTTGCTAACCAGTAGTTCTTTTTGTTCACGACTAGCATCAAGCTGGTAAACGATCAGCGAAGAATCGGATTTCTTGTTAAAGAACTCAATCATCTCCTGGTTGAGACCTGGTGGATATAATTTCTCGCCTCCATTATAACTGATGACCGTTTTGAGTTCCCGGTCAAAAGATAAGGAAGCATGGTTGTATTGCTTTCTAGTAAATACCGAAATTATCTCACTAGCAGCGCTACCCGTATTGGACACAACTATGTATAAATGAGGATCAGTAATACTTTCCATGGCTTTGTCAAAATAAGCTTCTGTTAATGTCCCATCATTAATGTACTGCGCAGAATTATGTCTTGGCAAGTCAGTAGCAATTTCCACTAAACGCTCCGCGGTTACGGTCTGCCGCAGTTGCCCCAATCCTTCCATCCTACCCTGCATTAGACCTGCTGCTTCTTTCAGCTGACCGAAACTCATCGTATTTAAGTCTTGGACTGACGGCAAATAGAATTCTGTAAATTTCTTCACCGTCACCACATGTTCTAAGAGATACGGTAAGGAAAGGATAAATACTCCAGCAGCATTGCGCAACAAATATAGTGGATAAACATCTTGTGCACTACTCATATAACTTGCATAAAAAATACTTTGCGCAATAAGCATTAAAACATGAAGAAATATCAAAAAGAAGCGGAAACGCTTCTTTGATTGAATTTTTATAGCTCTTAGAAACATCACCCAAAACATGAGCTGGGAAGCCATGATAAAAAGAGGAAAATCCCCATATATCAATAATATTAGAATCAATAATATCCTACTAACCCTAACAATCACTCTATATTGTCCAACATCAGTCATAGTGTCTTCCTCTTTGTTATTTCCAATTCGCTTACTAAGCAAACGCAACTCTTAGGGCTCCATTCGAAGCTTATTTCTGAAGAGTTTTGAGATAATCATCGTTTTTGTTTAAACTTAATCTTTGTCCAACCAATCAATGGTCTCTTGGTCCAATTCCAAGTCAATGCTACTTAATGAATCCAATAAATGCTCCATCTTAAGATTACCAATCAAGGCAAAACCTTTCACAGGATTAGAGGTAATATATGCAATCGCCAGAGCAGCAGGTGTGCAACCATATTTTTCGCATAAGACTCTTACCTTTTCAGTCTTTCGGATATTGCGTTCATTTAAAAACATTCTTGCCCTAAAAGATAGCTCCGACTCACCACTTTTCAGGTATTTGGAGAAAAATCCGACTGCCTGCGTTGAATAAGCCATAACTGGAATTTCTGATTCACGATAACCAGCATATTCGTTTGGATCCATACAATAACATGTATCATCTAGCAGATCCTCTTTGTTGAAATGAGCCATATTCCATTGAATCTGTGAAACAGTAAATGGTGTTTTGCCATTTCTTATAGCATACTCGTTGGCTTCTTTGATTCTAGCGAGTGACCAATTCGAAGCCCCCAAGGCTCTAGCTAAGCCCCTTTGTACAAACTCATCCAATGTATCCATAATCTCGGATACCGGTACTGTTGGATCATCCCTATGTAAAAAATAAACATCTACCCTGTCCATATCTAAGACTGCAAGCGAGGTACTGATATCGTACTCAAGACAATCCCAGGACAAGCGTGACTTGTGAAGGTCCCTACTTTCAGGATGTCCGCCCTTGGTAACAATGACCATCTCATCACGCACACCTCTTGCCTTAATCCATTTCCCAACAGCCAACTCACTTTTAGAAGATCCATACGGAATATAGGAGGCATATACTCTTGCTGTATCGATGGCTCGTCCGCCCAATTCATAATACTTGTCCATAATCTCAAAAGACTGTTCTATGCTAATTTCAGAACCATAATTACTAGCACCCAATACAATCTTCGACATTTCAATATTGCCATCTATCGCTTGTATTTTCTCCGTTTTCATATCTACCTCCTACAATACTCTATGTACACTACCAAAACTATTTATTTGCTTCGATTCCGTATCGCAGAGCATACCTAGTATAAAAGAAATTGGAATCATGCAAGTGCATGGATACCATTTCGGCATGCGGATGATTTACAGAAGTAAAGGCCTTTTTATCACTGCCAATACTGGTTGCTTGTCCACCAACAAAAACACACGAAGTGTCAATGAATATTTCATCTAGAAGGCTTTCCGTCATCAACTGATGGCAATAAGCCGGTGATTCCACCAAAACCTTCTCCATCCCCATTGCACTAAGAATTTTCAACAGTTCGTTTGCATCTGTCATAGAACCAGAGCCTGTTATGGTCACAGCAATCTTTCCTGGATTGTCCTTCAATAAATCTTCAATTATCCTATAATCTGTTTCATTTTTCGCAGTCGGTAATAAGAAGAAATCTCTCTTTATTTCTTGCTTTAAATTGAGATATCCCGCCGGAGAAGTCGCAATTAATATGGGAACCTCCTCATAGGAAAAAACTGGATTCGCAAAGGGAATATTCTTGCCAGACCTAGTTACAACCACCGTCCAGGGGGCAATTGGTTTACCTGCCTTTCGTCGAGCCTCAATGATATCTCGGTCATAGGCACTACCTGAATAATCTGGTTCCTTAATAAGGGTACCTGCCCCAATAATAATCCCGTCACAGTTTCCTCTAAGCATATTCAGAATCCAAAAATCCGCAAAAGCACCTACCGGATCCAGATAATTATTCTTTGCAATAAGCGGTCCTACCTCATTGTCTTCAAAAGCAATTTTCCCATCGATTGACATGACGTAGGAGGCATAGGTTATCGGTCTGTCCTCAGGCTTTTGTCTAAATTTCAGTTCTCCATATACTGCTTCGATCTTAGGGCAAGGAAAGCTAGGATGAATATATCCCAACTCTTCTGTGCGATCTAATATACAATCCAATTTTATCTTCTTTGCATCAAAAACTACTTCTGGCAATGCCATTTAGTGCGCCTCCTTGAACTATTAACATCATATTCATCATTTTTCTATCTTGGTTTAGATTATACCATAGTCACCTCTAGAATGTATATACGTCTACCCCGCTTAAACGTCTATCAGATGGTGCCGGAACAACAGTTTTCTTCCAATATTTCTTCTACTATCTACCCACTTGGTCTCGCCAATCAAGTTTGCTTATGTCCTAATCTTCCTCTTATCTGTCAAAATTTTGCAGACTAGTCTAGTATAATTTCCTTGTTTTTTCCACCATCGCTGTATCGCACATAGGTCAAGTATGTTGCTACCTTTAGCAAGATTCTAATAATTCCTCCTAAAAACCAACCCGCAAAAAAGAAGACCATCGGTCCAAGGATCATAGAAAAATATCCAATCAGAAAAAAGGAAAGCAAGCTGATTAAAAATACCGGTTGCATATGATTTTTAGCCAATCTTAAGCTAGCTTTAATACCCTCAAACGTTCCGAGGTCATCTTCGACGATTGCAGTAGTCCACGTAAGAAATAGGGCACCAAGAAACGTTGCAAGGAAAAGACTACCCCAACCTCCAGTAGGTATAGCAATCAAAATGAAATACAATAATCCTGCCAAAAACCAGATAGGCGTAGAAAGTAGGACTAGCAAATGAATTATCAGTTTTCCGCTAAACACCTTCCCCATGTATACCCGTATTCCACCTATAAAGTGCTTTTTACTAGGTTTAATCCCTTGAATCGCTGTTTTGATTAAGCTAATACTCCCTACCTCAATCATACTCCATAACACCAAATATACGATATATACTAAGACAATTGAGAAACCGATTGGCCTAAAGGTACCCAATAGACTTCGAACGAACACGTCAAAAGTCTTAGCATGAAAGAGGCCACGGAAAGTACCACTAGCAAGACTCGTTACTAGGCCTATCACCATAAGGATTCCTAGAACAATATGCATAGCCAGCCGCAAAAATACAGGTACGAATACAGCCTTATATTGGTGGCAGGTGAGCAATGATTGCTTAAAGTCGTCCATAAGATTATCGAACCACATATTCAGTACCTCCATCCCCAACTAAACCTTCTTCTTGATTTTCACTATACATAATAAAAATACACAAACTGAAAAATACTTGGAAAACCATTCGAATCAAAGATGAAACAATAACAGCCACGCTGATAACTGGAAGCAGAATATAAAAAGCCATCTTCAAATACGGCAATATTTCACGGTACAAATAGCCGAAAGAAATATTGTTGCCCATCGGTTTGAGATGATTTTTTGCAGATGAAAAGTTTGAGCTGCTCGATCCACCACTTTTTCCACCCAACAACTGGGTAAAAGCACTTTGAATCATAATCAGTACACTCAATGGTAGAAACTGTTTTCTTGCAAACGATATACTATTGCGCAATCCTTCCATAACCCTTGAATCATTCATCACAATATCGACTTTCCACATAGCCGTGAAAATCGTAAAAAGCAGGGGCACTAGGATAAACCCTATCAGTAGGGTTACAATCCCAATAAATATAAATGGGATTAGTAGTACCAACCAAGCTGCAATCATCAGTAGGTTTGCGAGCAAAAAGCGAATAAAGTATTTTCGCACACCCTCAAAAAAGGATCCCTCCGCCAGTGTCCCGGTAACGATACAGGACTTGTACATGTTATATAATCCAGCCTCGACAATAAGCTCTGCGATACTTAGTAACAAGATAATTAGACCGATCCAAAAAACAATTCCTTGTACAAATTCCCAGGGGTTGATATCTCGAAAGCTATTGTCTCCTGCAAAAATCATCACTTTGTATAGCATCAAGCCTGTAATTATAAAGAATGTTGCTTTCATTAAAATCAGAACAATTTGAGGTTTATACAAACCTCGATTTTCCTTGTTCACGTGAAATGCATCCTTCATATAATCAAAGATACGTGCAATTCCTTCCATACGAATACCTCCTTCACAATCTTATCCTTGTTCCATTTTCATCACAATGGGCCAATACTTTTTATGGCCAGCACTCTAGCTAGTCCACAACTTCTCTTAATTATATCACGTTCAAATCAAATCTTAATTCTTAGCATGCAAATCATAATATAAGATTATATCCACCTGCCAATCATTCATAAAGATATTGCGAAGTGGATACCCTTTCTCTCTCCTAGCAATCGCTATTTCAAGCCCTTATCCTACTGGTCTTTCATTGACAAGGATATTATTTGGATGTAGCATTTTCATATAATTATACTAAATATAGAACTTGCCCTTTTTGTGTTTACTTCAACGGTATGCACACCAGGCTGCATCATCATTCTTTCACGCATATAAAATAATCAAAAAGGATTAACATGATAAAAAGATTCTGCAAATGTAAATGGTCCGGTACCTAAGTTTCTCTCTTTTGTTGGTACGCACTTAACTACTGTGATAATAAAAAGGAGAAACACATGAAACAATTTGACGCCTTTCTAAAAAATATGGATCTAGACTATCTTAGCCAAGGCAAATACAAAATTTCCTTTCCGGAATACATAGAACTTAAAAACAATGACAACGCAATCTTACTAGATGTTCGGACG
This sequence comes from Clostridia bacterium, assembly GCA_016887505.1. NCBI lineage: Bacteria > Bacillati > Bacillota > Clostridia > Clostridia bacterium. Next base: position 1,179,054 of record CP069393.1, read on the forward strand.
CATGAGGAAAATGCTTGGGTTTCCTTTAATTTTGCTAAGCATATTCCATTAAATGAACTACCCGATAGAATTGCAGAACTGCCCAAGGATAAAATCATCGCAATATTTTGTTGCACTGCTACTAGGGCCACTATTGCCTATAGCTATCTAAGCATATTGGGTTATGATGCTAGGATCCTACCTGAACACATTGGAGATTTAGCCAGCCATATTAAAGCGGGATTTGTTGCAAAAAATCCCCTGTCTTAGGCTGGAAGGCAAGATATGATTTCAATGATTGTAATGAGCCTAATTATCCTTGTAATCGCCATCTCCATGTCAATGGTAGGAAAAGGTGGGGGAAATTTCTATGTACTTTCCATGGTTCTGGCAGGAGCTTCTATGCAAGAAGCCGCCACCACTTCCCAGCTCATCATGATGATGACATCCATTACCTCAATGTTAGTATTCCATAAGAGCAAAAAAGTGGATTGGAAGCTAGCCTTGGTCATCGACCCACCAACAGACATTATGGCATTTGTCGGCGGTTATTTTGCAGGAAATATGGACGGCTCGACCTTAAAAATCATGTTTGCAATCTTGCTTATTGTTATCTCTTTTTTCATGTTCTTTAATGTAAACAAAAAAGCAGTATGTATGGAGAAAACAGCTGAAACAAGATTTGGGTTTTGGCATAGGTCATTCGGAGGTTATTCCTATACGGTAAATCTATGGATAACTTTACCTCTAACTGCTTTGGTTGGATTTTTTGCTGGAGCCGTTGGAATTTCTGGGGGCGCCTTTAAGATTCCTCTTATGGTGATTCTATGCGGGATTCCGATGGAAATAGCGATAGGTACTTCTGCTGCCATGGTTGCTGCAACAGCCTTAATGGGATTTCTAGGTCACAGTGTTAGTGGCAGTATCAATTTCTTATACACCATTCCATTGGCGATCATGGCAGTTCTAGGCGGTCTAATCGGTAGCCGCTATGCGGTTCACAGCAAACCCAAACATCTCCAAAAGATTTTTGCTGTCACCAACCTAGTCGCTGCGTTGGTCATGATCTTTAGTATTCTATTGAAATAGAATACTGAAATACGCAGAATAAAATCCAATCTCTTATACTTCAAAAGTATACAATATTTTCAAACATAGAAGCCTAGAACCATCGGAATTTTTCCAACAGTTCTAGGCTTCAATCTTTCATCTGGTATTTTAGTCTATCTTATCCATTTTCCGTTCCCGGAATTCACGCTTTAATTGCCCAGCGCATCTTTGTCGAACGAGCACGATTATTAATTTTACATTCTTCTGCTGACGGTCTAATAATGCTAGACGATATTTCCTGGTAAATGCCCTCTCTATAGAAACGTTTAAAAGATTTTTTAACCAACCGATCTTCTCCTGAATGAAATGAAAGAATCGCTACCCGTCCGCCCTTCGAAAGGACCGTCGGTAACTTTTCTAAAAATTCATACAGCACTTCATACTCATTGTTTACATCGATTCGCAAGGCTTGAAAAGACCTTGCACAAGATTTGCGTATTTCTTCCTTCCGCGTATCCTTTGGGATAAAATTTAATGCCTTTTCAATAACTTTTTGCAATTGTAACGTGGTACTTATGCTTCCATTTTTTTTAATTTCTACAATAATTGCATGCGCAATTTCTTTTGCATAAGGTTCATCTGCATTCTCCAGCAGCATGCCTTCCAATTCATCTTCTTCCATTTCTACCAGTCGTTCGGCAGCTGATATTCCTTTATTGGGATCTAATCTTAAATCCAAGGGACCTTCTTTCTTATATGAAAAGCCTCGTTCGGGATTGTCTATTTGCATTGAAGAAACCCCTAGGTCTGCCAAAACAAAATCCAAGGGTCCCGATTCCTCATAAAGCTTGTCGATAGCCGAAAAATTCATTTGCCTGATTGTCAAAATTTCGGGTCCATACCCTAGTTTTGCCAAGCGTTCCCTAGTGCGTGGCAGTTCTATAGGGTCTACATCGAGTGCAAATAAATGTCCCTTGAAATCCAAACACTTGAGCATTTCCTTAGAATGCCCTCCATATCCAAGCGTCGCATCCAAGCCGGTTTGTCCTGGTTTAATTTGTAAAAATTCTAGTATTTCTTTCACACAAATCGATAAATGCATCCCTGCCGGTGTACTTCCTTTTTGAATCACCTTGGTCACAGTTTCTGCATACTTTTCCGGTTGCAGCTCTTTATATTTTTCTTTATAGCTTTTAGGATGCGTGCCCTTATACCGAACTCTTCTTTTGTGTTTTTTCCCACTATTCTCCATTGTGTTGTCCCCTTCGTATATCTACTTGCTAATTTTTCTTGAACAGAACCTTTAATTTATGCAAATACTTCTTTCAGCACTTCACTCGTTAATTCTCCAAATAAGGGGCCATTATTGAATTGATGAAAACGCATACCTCCATTGCATAGATTTACTTCTATTAGTATGGGTTCTCCATCCTTGCCCACAGCGATATCCCAATATATAAGCCTAAAATGTGCAAATTTTTCCTGCTCTCTGATAATCAATTCTTTAATCCTATCATAAGATGGTACGGTTGTGCCCTTAAATTCAAACCCTTGTGGGTGCTTATTATATGGTTTTCCATATAAGGAGTAGCCAATATCCTTTAATTGTCCATTTTCTTTGATACCACACATAATTCCACCAGCAGATAGGTTATCTACTTGATTGCCGTCAATGCCCATTCTTAATATTGAAGACAGAAGATGTACCTTTCCTTTGAAAAGCAAGGATATACTCCGGATTGTATTTACAGAGGAAGGATGGATTCTACTCAAATCATCATGTTGTTGAATAATTTCCTGTACAACCAAGTTTTGATTTCCTTCAAAAATTAATTTAGTTATGCCTTCTTCTCCCTGTCCTCTGTTTAGAAAAGTAATTCCTGTACTTCTCCCCATACCAACCGACGGCTTAATAATCAATTGGGGTTGTTCCAGACATAAACGAATAACCTCGTTCTTATCAATGATTGTGTAATTTTCGTTATAATAAATTCCGTTTATCCTTCGCACAACAACCTTGGCTCTTTTTGTGTTTGGAAACCAAAGGTCATAGTAGTTTTTCTCGTCAACACCAATACTCATTTTCCGATTGTTGAAGTGCTTATCAATATTCGAATAATACAAATCATCCGGTATAAACCGAACGTCAGATAAACCAAACTGGGAATAATAGAAGCGATGCCAATCCGTATTGAAGCCTGAAGAATAAGTTTTCCAATACTCTTGAATCTCTCTTTTGTAGTCCATCGGCAATTCGCTCATATTTGAAGTATAGCTGTGTTTTAACTTCCAGTTATTATTGTATCGTTCCATATGATCCATTGCACTGTCACCAATGCTGGTTAGACCCAATATAGAGTTCTTCACCATGCTTCTAAGTTTATTCACTTGACTTTCTCCCCTACTTTCTCGATGTGCGAATATCCTGCATGTCCACATCTCCGAGACAGCCTTTATGATACGTCTCGTTGTTCATAATTCTAAAGGACCTGTAGACCTGCTCAACTAAAATCACTCTCATAAGTTGATGAGGAAAAGTCATCGGTGAAAATGACAAAAGAAACTTGCAACGTTTTTTCACAGAATCACTAAGGCCCAGGGAGCCGCCAATAATCCAAGTAATATGGCTTGTGCCACTCACCGTTAGCGAAGATAGTTTGTTGGATAGTTGTGCACTACTTAGCATCTTTCCCTCTATAGCTAGGGCAATTGGATAAGATGAGCTAGGAATTTTTGATAGAATTTTCTCGCCTTCCTTTTGTTTAACAGCCAACATCTGGGCGTTACTCATGCTCTCCGGACATTTTTCATCCGGTATCTCTATCAAGTCTATTTTGGCGTAGCGGGTCAAACGCTTCAGATATTCTTTAACCGCTTCCCTGTAAAAACGTTCCTTGACTCGCCCAACTGTAATAATTGTCATGCGCATGACTTTACTCCTTCTCCCTCTTTTTCTCAATATATGTAAAGTTTTCATTTATATCATTTCAGAAATCAGCCAAAAATAAAGGGAGCTAGAACTACACTAACTCCCCCAAACGTACTATTTTCCCTCTGCCTTCTTATCTCTAGCATCAATTCTTTCTTTATAATTAAAGAAAGAGGTAATCAACAATTTCAATAAAATATAGGCTGGTACAGCAATCAAACCACCCATAAGACCAAACAAAGACGTAATACCAATCACGATAATGATTACCGTTAGCGGGTGAATTGGCAATCTAGTACTCATAATTCTAGGGCGAATCAAGGAACCTTCAATGTTCTGAGTTACCACCATAACAATGAGTACCTTCACCACCATCCAAATATCCGTCGTAAGGGCAATAAATAATGCTGGTATAATGCCAAGAGCCGGTCCGATAAAGGGAATAATACTAGTTACCATAGCAAAGATAGCCAAAAATACCTTGGTCGGCATATCGATTATGGCATAGCCAATAAACATCAATACTCCAATGACTACCGCTACTAGCATCTGTCCCGTTATATAGCTAGAGACAGACTTATCTGCTTCAACTAGATAAGCATGAATTTTAACTTCATACTTGTTGGGAAACATGCCGATAAAATCTCCAATGATTTTTCTATCATCTTTTAGGAAGTATACCATAAAGATGGGAATCATTATTATCTGGTATCCTACACTGGCCACCGAACTGACTATACCCACGATATTAAGTGTTAGAGAATTAATCCAATCAAACAAATCTTGTTGTATTTCGAGCAATTTCTCATCAATCTGTGCATTGTCAATAAACGGAATATTCCAATTACTAGGGTCTAGGGGCTGGAAAGTTTTTCCTTCCATCCAAATCATAAAATCATCGAAAGCTCTGACTGACTCGTTGACTACTGTAGTGGTGGTATAAAAGATAATTCCAGAAAAAACCACAATCAAGAGCACGACCACTACTATCATAGCCACACTGCTATTCAAGAGTTTCATATGCCCCAGTTTGCGGTATAGCGGCCGGAATATATAATAGAATACTGCTGCAAACACAACCGGAGTGATAAAAATTTTGAATGCATTGTATATGGGTTCAATCGCAAAATTAATTTGCTTCAAAAGCCAAATAATGACTAGAAGCAAGATTGTGCTCATCCCCACCTTGAAATACCTACTATTAAAAAATTCCATGCTGACCTCTTTTCAAATATGATTGCAATACCATATATCCATTATAGCATTTCAAACTCAAGAAGCGAAAAAAGCAGGATTGGGTATCACTTCCATGATATTCTTTTATTCCTGATACGCATCCTCTAGAAATAGGGTTAACAATTAAGACAATAGATTTATGGCTAGTCTAGCATAAATTCTAGCACAACTTACTAGCTGGTCTACAGAAACAAACTCCGTTGAAGCATGAGCCTGTGCTATGTCCCCAGGACCAAACACGACCGTTTTCGTACCCAGACGCGCCAAATGTGCCCCATCAGTCCAATAATCAACTCCGCCCACAGAAGCTTTTTCACCTGTATGAGATTCTATTTCCTCAGCCAAGGCACTAATAAGTTCATTGGCCACTCCTGATTCAAGAGCAGATCTTCCTTGCGTTTCCGGTTCTTCTTCTATGATGAAAGCTGAGCCTGGATAGTCGTCCGCTACTTTCTGAATTGTGTTTCTTATTTCCTCAATAGCACTCTGTACACTTTCACCAGGTATCAAGCGTCGATCCATGGAGAACCAACATTCATCCGGCACTGTATTGTTCTGTAATCCGCCCTGTATGCGCCCAATACTTAAAGTAGGTGCCGATACATATGGATGAGAACGCTTTGATAAAACTGGTATCAGCTCATCTTCTAAGGCCACAATCATACGAGAAGCAATCGAAACAGAATTGACACCATTTTGGGGTTTGCTTGCATGGCAAGACTTGCCCTTCACCCGTACTTTTAACCAACTCATGCCCTTATGAAAACCAGCCACCTTGAGGCTGGTAGCTTCTCCAACCACTGCATAGTCATACAATTCGCCTCGTTCCACCAATTTCTTAGCTCCTTCAGAATTATTGGGGGATTCTTCACCTACTACACCTGCATAGTAAAGGCTTCCCTTTAACTCTATCCCGGAGCGCTTAATTGCGATTAGAGCCATCAGCATGGCAGCATTTCCACCCTTCATATCCGCTGAGCCTCTTCCCCATAATAATCCATCTTTCAAATCAGCAGCAAATGGTTCATGATCCATTCCGTCTGGTAGTACTGTATCAATATGACCACAAAACAGCAATTTTTTGGTGCTTGTATCAGTACCTGGGATACAAGCGTAAACATTTGACCTAGCATCAAATACCGTTTCAGTTTCCGAACAAATTCCTTCTTCGGTTAGGCGCTTTTGAATATGCTCTGCTACCTGAGTTTCCCCACCTTCCACCTTATAATGACTGGGTATGGAAACCAATTCTCTGGTGAGTGAAACCACTTCATCTTTTTCTATATGCTGTAATACCTGTTGTTTTTTATTACTACTCATGTCTATTCTCCTATCCTTAATCTCAATACCGAATACCTTTATATCATCTTTGTCATTATAGCAGAGATAGGACTATGAAGGTAACCTTTTCCCAATAGAGCTAGAGGTTTACTTTGATTGACAAAGGATTTCGTTTTGTGTAATATTGAATGGAATAATGTGATAATTGGAGGTATTTCCTTGAAAATACAAGCATTGAAGATTGATGATCTTATCGCATCCATTCCCATCATCCAAGGAGGTATGGGCATAGGTGTTTCCGGGTCATCACTCGCTGCTGCAGTCGCCAATGAAGGTGGCATCGGCATAATATCCGGAGTACAAATCGGTTATAGAGAGCCAGATTTCCTCACCAATACGGTAGAAGCCAATAGGCGAGCCCTACGAAAAGAAATACAAAAGGCTAGAGAACTCAGTCCTCATGGCATCATCGGTGTAAACTTTATGGTAGCTATGAAGAACTACAAAGAAATGGTACGGGTTGCTGTCGAGGAGAAAATCGATTTAATCGTATCTGGCGCAGGACTTCCTTTGGACTTACCCACATATGTAGAAAATTCCAAGACCAAACTGTTGCCCATTGTTTCTTCTGCCAAAGCAGCTAATATAATCATCAAACGTTGGTTGCGCCAAGGTAAAGTACCCGATGCTATTGTAGTTGAGGGGCCATTGGCTGGTGGACACCTAGGCTTCAAAAATGAAAACATTCAAAAGGCTGAATATACACTAGAGCATTTACTGGAAGAAGTACTGTCACTACTTGAGAAGCTAAATAAAAATATTCCGGTCATTGCAGCTGGTGGCATAGCAAGTGGTCATGATATCGCCAAGTTACTCAATTTGGGTGCAAGTGGTGTTCAAATTGGGTCACTATTCGTAACCACAGAAGAATGTGATGCTTCGCTTGCCTTCAAACAGGCTTATGTAAATGCCAAGGAACAAGATATCCAAATCATCAAAAGTCCCGTTGGACTTCCAGGAAGAGCCATCCGCAATTCTTTTGTGGAACGCATAGAAAAAGACAATCTTCCTGTAAAGAAATGTTTTCGCTGTCTGGAAACATGCAATCCTGCAGATACGCCCTATTGTATTTCACAGGCATTGATTGATGCCGTTGAAACAGGAGAAGGTTTGATCTTTTCTGGCGGAAAAGCCTATCTGAATCAAAAAATCACTACTGTAAAAGAAGTCATCAACCGGTTAATCTCTGAATTAAATAAATACTAAGCCAATTGAAAGAAGCCCTATGTGGGCTTCTTTTGATTGGTAGAGTAGCAGATATTTTCTCCAATAGAATCCGTGACCTACATCATCCTAAAGATAGACTTGTCATTCCATACATTTCTGGAATATTGTCAACATTGAGCGTGGCAAATTGGCTTTACTTTTTCTTGTACCAATCCAAGAAAGGGCATTCTAGCATTGACTGAATTACGACTAAAGGTTGCACTCTTAAACACATGACATCCTGTTTTGTTTGTTTTCTCTTTCTTTTCAGTTTATACTATCTGTATAAGTAGTACAAAACACAGCTATGGAGGTAAGAAAATGGACAAATATGTATGCACAGTATGTGGTTATGTTTATGACCCTGCAGTAGGTGACCCTGATGCAGGTATTGCACCTGGAACATCATTCGCTGACCTGCCTGAAGATTGGGAATGCCCAGACTGCGGTGTGGGGAAAGATGACTTTGAAAAGCAAGCATAAGCTAACTTAGAAGTCACCGTATCATTTCTAATGATTACGTAACTTACATTCAAAGCCCCTATCCTTGGATAGGGGCTTTGTTTACTCCTCTTCAGAGTTATTGAATAATGCAATAATCAGGTATTCCACTATTGTTCATGGCATTTATATGTATATACTGTCACATCAAAAAAGATCCCGCTTCACCAATAGGTAGCGCGAGATCTTTTTTCTTCCAGTTCTATATATAATCTTTTTCTTTTAAAATTACTTTGGCCTTTTCTAAGTCTTCTTCTGCCATCATCACAATTGGGCCAGTACATCCCATGCCACTAGAAGCATAGATTCCAGCTTTCCAAAGTTCATGCACTGCATCTTCTAAATCCAAGATTTCAATACCTGGGATATCTGCAGTACAAGTTTTTTCAGGTGGGCAAACTATTTCTTCAGTAGCTTTTTCTGTCTTTTTACTAGCCGTAAGATCAGCCAATAGCTTATCTAAGCCTGCTTTTCTAGCCGATGCAAACTCTGCATCCACCTTCTTGAGCAATTGTCCTTGCGCACAACTACCCATATAGCGGATAGCACCAGCGATAACAGGGGCTCCTGATGCGCGAGAAATGATACCTATAATGCGGTCATATCCCTCACCTACACCTGGGCCATATCCAAATCCTGATGCTTCATAGCTACCACCCGTCGTATATGCAGAGAACATTTTCATCATCACGTTACCTGTTAGTGAATCCATCACCATGATATCAGGAACTCCTTGTAACAAATCATTGCCTCTCATCACCACACCACCATCAGCTCGTGCTGATTCAGTAAAGGTAATCGGATAGCCAGCTTCCTTCAGTTTTGTTAAAGCCTTTTCAACTTGTCTTGCACCTTCAATATTTAGAATACCTACAGTAGGTTCCATCTTGCCACAAGCTTTGGCTACCGCATTAGAGAAGATTGCATTTTTAATCATTGCAACCACTCTATTGGTGTCAGATGTTCCAGTAGTAGTACCCATGAGCATTTCTTTTCCCTTTGCAGGTGTAATCACACGGCCAACCGTAGATACCCCAATCGGGAAGCTATAATGCATTGTTACCGCTGAATCCAAACGTCCATCAAGCAGCATTTCATCCATTTTTTTATGAGCATCCTCATCATCAGCTGCTTCAACTAGTTCCAAATCAGTCGTAACGCCGTTGCCGATAACGACTACTTCTAGGTCAGCATTCTGCGATTGCGCTAGCTCTGCACCCCGCACGAGTTCCTCAGGACCGTGCTCGCTGCCCAAAATAGTCAGTCCGACTCTGGTTTTTTTACCGAAAGATCCTGTTTCAAGTGCTACCGCAATCTCTTCAAAGGTCTCTTTTAAGGTTTGTTTAACCATATTTTCCATGTTGTCACCTCCTTGACTCTAGACAGATTTCCTAGTCTAATGAAATAGATGCAGCAAAGTTTCTCATAGACTCAGCTACCATCTTTCTCACTTCTTCCTTGTCGAAACTACTAGCTTCTTCGACTACACCGGGGTTCTTCTCTACCAAGTAGGATACACCATCAAATAGGTTGGTCAAACGACCCAAGAATAAGGATCCTTTACCGATGATCATAGCTCTTTCGATTTCGCCACTTTCAATCATATCCTTTGCGAAACCAAGGAAGGGTACGCCAGATGGAATATGTCCTTGTGTCGGAGCAAATCCAGGCATTCCTTTACTTTTAACTACGTCCATAATTTCCTTGCGGTCGAATTCGCCTCTTTTTACACCTATAGCAGCAATCATCTTGTAATTGGCTTCCGGTACATCGCCTGCACCAGCCGGTTTGGTAATTTCAGGATTCTGCATCTCAGGAGCGAACTTATCAATATCTTTTAAGCTCATACCTGCACGGTCTAGGGGATCCGTTACAATAGCAGAGATAACAGCCTGTGGTGAAGAGCCTGAACCGATGGTATGTCTTCCGATAACATCAGTACGGATAATAGGACTTACGCCATCATTTTCAGATACTATAAAGGCAAATCCACCCAAAACATCCTCAAGCACGGGAACACCTTTTTCAATATGAGATTTAGAATTCATGCCAAGCTTTGCTGTGCATCCGCCAGCTACTACTAGAACATTTTTGTAAATACCAGATTGAACTAGAGCAGCAGCTTCCACAGAGGCATGTGCTGGAGCAGCACAGAAGGAACGTGTGTCAGAACCTGTTGCATTGATCAGATTACATGCTTCTCCGATGGATTTTGCAATATTGCCGCCACCACGTTGGTTCATATCGCCACAAGCCTCTTCAGAGCACTCAACGATGTATTCAATATCTTCAGGATTAATATCTAATCTATCCAATAGATCCATAACAGTAGCTACAGAAGTTGCCTTACCAGCCAAGTTTTCAAACATAACATGAGCCGTAAGAGCTTGGTCAAACTCATGTGCACGTTTTACGCAACCAACAATTTTGCCTTCAAAATATAATGCTTCACCATGTTTTTCAATGGCTGCATTTATTTCTTCTTCCGTAGCACCTTCTTTTTCGATGCTGGCAACATTTTTGATCTTAGCAAATTTTGGATTGGCCATAAGTTTCTTAGCTACTTTTTTCTGAAAACTATCCTCAAGGATGACCAAGTCGAAAATATCTACAACTTTCATCAATCCAAGTGTTTCATCTTCCGTATAAATCGATCCAAATTTACCGTCTCTAGAAGCGTCCTTAATCTGATTGTCATACCAAGGAGTAGCCATTTCGTTCAGTTCACCAGGGGTCTTGTTGCCAATATATACTTGGTTGGCAGGATACTCAACTACATCTTGAAAGCTTCTTAATACCTTTGGTAGAGCTTTTAGATGTTCTGAATCAGGGTTAAGTCTTTTCTCCGATGTCTGTGTCGTTCCTTGATGGATGACCATTTCAGGTGTATGGAACAAGCTATATGCTGCTCCTTTAATCACTGGAAAATTCATTTTTTCACCTCCATAAAATGAAGGGGACAAACTGAAATCAGCTGTCCCCCATCAATTGCAGTTGTTAATTTTTTTGATTAGTCATTGAAAACAGTTTGTCCATCTACTTCTGTTTCAAGAGCACGAAGTGCTTTTTTAACCAAGCGTCTTCTTAACTCTTTCTCATCCTTCTTACTCAGTGTAGGATCACCAAGTGGGTGAGGGATGGCAATAGTAGGAACGATTCTGTTAGCTCCAACTGTCAATGAAATTGGTACTACAGTACACATGTGTACTACAGGGAATCCATTACTTTCAATTTCTTTTACCATCGTTGCGCCGCAACGTGTGCAGGTTCCTCAGGTAGAAGTCAAAATAACAGCGTCCACATTGTCTTCTTTTAGGTATTTTACAATTTCTGCAGCATACGCTTTAGAATTAGCAACGGAAGTTCCGTTACCTACTGTAGCATACCAATAGTTATGAAGTGAACCGATTTCTCCAGCTGCTTCCATTTCTCTCAAAACATCGACTGGAATAACGCGGTCCAAATCTTCATTTGCATAGCAAGGGTCATATCCACCGTGAGCAGTTTCACCGTTTGTTTCATTCAAATCAGTGATACCCTCTAGGCTGTAACGGCCAAATTTAGATGCTGATGAAGATTCAATATGGTCAGGATTGCCTTTAGGCACAGGACCACCAGATGAAACAATAGCAATCTTAGCTTTGGTGATATCTTTGACTGCTGGTTGTGGCTCTACGCGGTCGAATACTGGCATAGGATACTCACTTACGAACTCTTTGCCATTCAGTTTGTCAACTAGCATGGAAACAGCACGTTTAGCGCCTCTTTCTTCCATGAAAGCATTGACACGAACGCCACGCTCTAAGTAACCTTCTTCTTCACCAGTTCCAATTGCTTCGCCTCTAGCTAGTTTCAAAGCTAGTGGTGCAATTTTAGCAAGAGCATCTTTCATACCTACTGCACTGTTTCTGGTTTCGATCATGTATGTATATTTTTTAAACATGTCGGCGCCAGGATTCTCGGTATACATACCGGAAACAGTTGGTACACCCAACTCTTCACTGACTGCTTTCGCTACAGCACCTGCTGCTACGCCATAACGTCCGGCGTTAAAAGCAGGGCCAGTGACTACTACATCCGGCTCATGTTTCTTGATTAGCTCAAGAACAGTAGCGGTTGCTTCATCAATGTTTTCGCCAAAATAGGAATCACCACAAACTACGGTGGCAACGATTTCTGCTTCATCACCGAACAATTGTTTCAGACCCATACCTGGACCTTTTACGCCCTCAAATTCCATGGGAGCGACATCGGCTTTATCTTCACCACCAATACCAGCGTAGAACTGGTTGATGTAATGAACGACTTTAATTTTTCCCACTGTTTTCCCCCCTTTTCTGGGTATTCTTTTACTACTATCTCAATACAGATACAGCTTCAATAAGAGCGTCCATATCTAGGACCATCTCCATCATGCTTATTTGCTCATCATAGATGTCTGCATCGATTTCATCTTTAAGTTCAAAAATATGGAATGCTTTGAGTCCCAACGGAACTCCTGCCAACGGACCTGCATAAGTCGGATCTCCAGCTGATACAGTTTCAGCGGCTAGAGCAGAAGCTTCTGCTTCTCCACCACCTAAAACTACAATCAGATCTTCGTTTCCGTACTCATCAGCCAAATCTTTAATTCTGGCTTGGTTTTCTAAGTCCATTGCGCCTGCGCTTGTTCAGACGAAGCATTCAGTTGTAGAAAATACAACTTCTGCGCCGGCTGACTTGACACATTCAGCAATCGCATCACCCGGAATACCATCACGGTCTCCGAGGATGGCTACTTTTTTGCCATTCAACATAACATTTTCCTCCTCAATTTTTTGGTTTTAATTTTTGTTTCTTCTTAATTGTCTTAATAAGTTTTAGCGGACAGATAACCGAAGCCCAACTCATTGGTTGCGCCAGTAATTACCTGAATTTCAGCTGTTATACTACCGTCTGATGCCAAAGAACCATCAGCACCACCAGCGATTACATCCGCTACTTCTGGGTAACCAATTACAGTGCTCATTGGGGGCAAAGTAATCAGTTGGTTAGCATTACCACCAGTTACGACTGCATCTCCTACTGGAGTAGAGTCAGCCAATGACTGGGATCCACCATCTTGACCGGCATATTCGTCGGTAATCAAAACAGTTTTAATGCCCTTCTTGGTGATTTTGTTACAGTTCATTACTAAGTCAGCATCCGGGTTACCGAAACCTTCTTCAGAAATGATTACTGCATCAACGCCCAAGTATTCAATCAATTTAGCCGTCATATTGGAAGAACGCTCTTTGTCTGCCAATGTCACGTTTTCATTGGTGATTACGCAACCCATGAAGTTGATGTCCTTGCCATGTCTAGCATAAAGCTCTTCAATGACTGGACTATTCATGTGAACATAACTTGGGTTTTTGTCGCAAGCGGATACGCAGTTACCACTCGCAATTGCACCGTCAAATACTTCTGTGGGATACATGAATGTTGGAACAATCTTCTTGACATCAACACCATAAAAATAGGTGTCGTGCAACAGTCCTTGAGACTGCAACATATACACATATGCTACTTTAGGTAGTGCAGGGAATTCAGCAGCTTGCTCGATTAGAGGTTTCGTTTCATAAACCTTAACCTCGTCGGGCTCTACTTCTTTACCCAGTGTACCTAGATAAGTACCTGCTCTGAAACCAGCCATTCTGACTACAGCTTCATGCTGGTGCTGATCCAAACCTTCAATAGGTTCAACCTTGACAACTACGTTTAGTGTCTTCGAAAATGGCGTATATTCAGCTCCGGGGCCACTCATGTCAATAATGCCTTCCTGGAATCCCACAATTCTTCCTGTGGTCACCAGTGCTGCACCCTTAAGAACATGAGTTCTGCCGTTACCAACTTGCTCAACGCCGCTTATGAAACCAGGTAAGATGCCACCGTCTCCTTCGACTTTCACTCTAGGCTCAAGTACGTCTTTGACCGGGATTATCCTTGTTTCCTCACCTGGTTTTGCTAAGTATACGTCCACAGATGCGATGCGATCGTCGTCTCCAGTCACCTCAATCAACTCTTCTTTGTTGACAAAAAGCACACCGTTTTCAACTTTTGCTACATCACCGAACTGTACATCTTTGATAAAAATATTACCTACTTCTAAACGCAAAACCATTCACCTCCTTATATTTGCTTTGCAGCTTAACGCTGCTATATATAATCAGAAACCTCTGTCTCTAATCATCAAAATTATTATATCCCCTACGGGATTTTCTACACTAACTCATAAATAGAGGCGTTTAAACCTTCCACGCCTGAATTCAAGAGGGAAACATCAATCGTCTGAAAATCATCCATGATTCTTTCAGGATCAGGCCATTTGTGTTTCTTTTCCTCAAATTTATTAGTCGTTGTAATCGCATTATCAATCAAGTGCAAGGACTGCATATCCAGTTCCCCCGCTTCAACGGTCATCAATATCGACTTATATTTGGTTTCCTTTGGCTTGACGCTCCCCGATAAAGGATGGGTTATGAGCTTATGCCCTTTGTGAATCAAATCCCTAGCTTCCTTTATCACATCAATAAATTCGCCATCAATGAAATGTGCTCCAGGATATTGTTTCTTTGCTTTTGGGTTGTTCGTTAAAACAAATACTTTTGTCCGCATATCTCTCCATTGCCGCCCAACTTGTGAAATCTAGAACTTGTAGGGCCAAAATTTTTACTAGATTCTTTTCAGGCACCTGTTTCGTAGTCCCAAAAAACTTTTGCTATGGACGATAAAGAAATTTTATCTTATTTATCTTTACCCTTGTGAAAAAAATCCTTTTCGAGATTATACTATCACCTAGTACCTTACTTGTAAACCCTAAATTTAAGCTTTTTCCCTAGTTATCATGAGAAACTACGAATAAAATAGATACCTTTTATCAGGCACCTCCCGAATTCTTAATTTCCCTCCTTATTACGCGAGATTGCTAGCTATTTTACCTATTTCGTTACTTTCTTTTTGGAAAATTAACCCTATTCTCCTCATGACGTTTCAAACGCCCAATATTACTGCGGTGGGTGTAGAAAACGAAAATGGCTACAGCCCATATTGAATACAAAATCAACCCCTCGTATCCAAACAAGGTTGCACAAATTCCCGCCGTAAGTGCTGCAGACATGGAAGACAAAGAAACATAGCGTCCTAACAGCAATACCACAACAAAAACTGCCATAGCAATTAAAACAACCTTTGGCATAATGAAAAGGAAAGCCCCAGCTCCTGTTGCCACCCCTTTTCCACCTTGAAAATGGGTATACACAGGATAAACGTGCCCCACTACAGCTACTACGCCTGCCAGCAATGCTACATTCGGTCCTCCCAATAGGTAACCGATATAAGCACTTAAAAATCCCTTGCTCATATCCCCGACTAGCACCAGAATGCCTATTTTTACCCCTAGAGTCCGCATGGTATTGGTTGTACCTAAATTACCCGATCCATGTTCTCTTATATCGACATTTCTTAGGCCTTTGCCGATTACCAATGCAAACGGAATGGCACCCAGCAGGTAGCCCACAATTAGTGCTATAAAGATATTCATACTAATTCCTCATCTTTCATAATAATTATCTGCTATGCAACCGTTTCGTAAGGAATTTTTCTACTTCCACAATGAGCAGTGGGCTGAGAACTAAGAGAATAAGAATACGTAATTCGGAAGCTCCTAAAAGCTCAATCTCAAATATGGATCTAGTAAACGGAGTCAACGCAACCATCAACTGTAAGGCAGATGAAAGGAAAAAGGCGCCAATGAGTGCCTTATTATTCAAGATGCCCTTCCGTAACAGTGAAACCTTCGGTGACTTAACATTAAATGAATGAACCAGCTGAGAAAATGCCAAGGTCATAAAGGCCATGGTACTACCCATCAAGGGCTCTGAAAGTCCCTTTGCCAAATCAATCTGGTAGCCCCACCAAAAAGCCACCAGGGTAATAAGCCCAATCATGATGCCCTGGTAAGCCACACGCCAACCCAATCCATCCGAGAAAATTGACGCGTTGGGTTCTCGAGGTGGCACTTCCATAATTCGTCCTTCTTCAGGTTCAAATCCAAGTGCGAGTGCAATGAAACTATCCGTAACAAGATTAATCCATAAAATATGAATCGGTCGAAGCGGAGTAGGAAAACCAATCATAATCGCTGCAAATATCACCACAATTTCACCAATATTGCAACCCAGCAGAAACTGTACTGCCTTCAGTATGTTGCTGAAAATTTGGCGTCCTTCTTTGACAGCCGTTACAATAGTTGCAAAGTTGTCATCATTTATAATCATATCTGAAGCGCCCTTGGCGACTTCCGTTCCTGTGATGCCCATAGCCACGCCAATATCGGCATTTTTCAGCGCAGGCGCATCATTGACACCATCGCCCGTCATGGCAACAATGTCCCCACGTTTCTTCCAGGCCTTAACGATTCGCACTTTGTGTTCAGGAGACACCCGCGCATATACTCGGTACTTATCGATGTCTCGTTCTAATTCCATATCAGACATGGCATTCAGTTGAGCACCGGTCACTGCCTGGTTTCCTTCATTCTCGAGTCCCAACTTTTCAGCAATGGCCATGGCTGTAATTCCGTGATCGCCTGTAATCATGACGGTCTTAATCCCGGCCTTTTTACAAAGAGCAATGGCTTCTTTCGCTTCCTCTCGAGGTGGATCCATCATAGCAGTCAAACCAATAAAGGTAAGCGTATTTTCTAGATAATACTTATCGTTTTCTCCATTTTCATCTAAACGCTTGCAAGCAACTGCTAGAACTCTTAGAGCCCGGCTAGAAAATTGTTCATTTTCTTCGAGCAAACGTAACTTATCTTGTGGCTCTAATATTTCAATACGCCCATTTCTCTCAATATGTGTGCATCGATCAATAATTTCATCCGGTGCTCCTTTGGTAAAAGAATACACCTGGTCTTTGTAACGATGCACCGTAGTCATCATCTTGCGATCTGAATCAAACGGAAGTTCATCAATACGAGGCGCTAGTTTTCGTTCCTGGGCCACATCCATCCCTTCAGCTATTGCCAAATCTACATAAGCAACTTCTGTTGGATCTCCTGTGACTACCCATTCGTTCTCTATTCTTTCTACATTGGCATCGTTGCATAATATACCGGCTAAAAGTAAGAAGCGGGCAGGCTCAGCCAACGTATCACCATTGGTCAATTCCAGGACTTCTCCATCCACTTGCAAGGCCTGCATGGTCATTTTGTTCATTGTTAGGGTTCCAGTCTTATCGGAACAAATCACTGTTGTAGAACCCAATGTTTCCACTGCCGGCAATCTTCTTACAATCGATTTTTTCTTGACCATCCGTTGCATACCAAGCGCCAGCGTTATCGTTACTATAGAAGGAAGTCCCTCAGGAATTGCAGCGACTGCCAAAGAAATTGAGGTCATGAACATCTCAAAAACTTCATTACCGCGCAATATACCAACAATAAAAATTAAAAAACAAATAGCTAAGGAAACGATTGCCAAAACTTTTCCTAGGCTGGCTAGTTTTTTCTGTAACGGCGTTGCCTCTTCTTCTGTCTCTGCAATCATCTTCGCAATAGAACCCATTTGGGTCTTCATTCCCGTTTCCACTACGATGCCACGGGCACGCCCATAGGTGACCACACTACCCATGAAAGCCATATTAATTCGGTCTCCCAAAGAAACCTCTTTGGCAGATATTGGCTCATCACTCTTTTCAACTGGCAACGATTCACCGGTAAGACTTGATTCTTCAACCCGCAAGTCCATGACTTGCGTTAACCGAATATCAGCTGGAACAAAATCACCAGCTTCTAGCACTACTAGGTCGCCAAACACCAGCTGGTCAACATTTACCGTAACTTGACGTCCCTGTCGGATTACCTTGGTATGCGGGCTGGACAGTTTTTTCAGGGCTTCTAAGGCTCGCTCAGCCCTTTCTTCTTGAAATACACCCAGTACCGCATTTATAATGACAATCGCCAATATAATCACCGCATCAACTCGCTCACCCAGCAAAAAAGAGATCCCAGCAGCTACTATGAGCACTAGAATCATAAAATCTTTCATTTGACGCAAGAACCTACTAAGCAAGGAAACCTTTTTAGTCTCATCCAGCTTATTTAAGCCGTACTTTTCCTGTCGCCTTTCGACCTCATCTTGGTTCAAGCCTTGTTCAATATCTGTTTTGCATTCTAAAGAAATATCTTGATTATTCTTATTATACCAGTCCATGATGCACCTCATTATGGCACACACTTCAATTTTGGTGTGCCTATTTCAAATTAGCTAACTTACGACTCATATTATTATACCCTAGGATGGTTGTCAAACCAATACGGATGGGGCATGCATAGTTGAAAATCAGATGGTATAATAGGTAGAAGAACGTAAAGGAAGGACTTATATGAACCGGATTATTACACAAATCATATTGCTATTTTTTTTAATTCTGCTGAATGGGTTCTTTTCCATGACAGAAATCTCTATCATTTCCAGTAAGCCTTCTATTCTAAAAAGGAAGGCCAACGAAGGCAATAAGCGAGCTCAAACAGCTTTGGAAATGAGCGAAAAGCCTACCCTTCTTTTATCTACAGTGCAGATTGGGATTACCTTGATTGGACTACTAGCTGGCGCCTTGGGTGGATCATCCTTAGCCGTATCCCTAAGCCAGATTCCCCCTTTTAATCTTTTGGAAAACGCCAATTATTCCGTGGCCTTTCTATTGGTTATCATACTCACCACCTATTTTACCATCGTCATTGGTGAACTGGTTCCTAAGCGACTGGGTATGCACAATCCTGAACGTGTTGCCTTATTCGCAGCACCAATCATGGACCGGCTTAGCCGGCTACTAAAGCCACTAGTTCGATTGCTCGAGTGCTCGACACTCTTTTTTACACGGCTCTTCAAAATTACGGAAAATAATTTAAACACGGTATCCGAAGAAGAAATCCGCTCCATTGTAGATGAAGGTGTTCGCTCTGGCTCCATTGAAGATATGGAAAAGCACCTAGTACATCAGATTCTAGACATGGGTGACCTACAAGCTGTAGATATTATGACCCCAAAATCCCAACTCGTTTGGTTGGATGCTGAAGACACACCTGAACATAACCTAAACATTTTGATGCGCAAACGCCATAGTCAATATCCTGTAGTACGGGGTGGCTTTGAAGCATTTATGGGTATGGTGTCCGAAAGAGACTATTTCAAGGCGGTCGTCAAAAAACGAGAGAATTTTTTGAATGAGCTAGTTTACAAACCACAATTCACTCCGGAAACGATGGAGGCTCTGAATATTTTATCACTTTTCAGAACAACGGGTTGTCGGGAAACAGTGGTAGTTGATGAGTATGGCGACATCACCGGACTTATCACGAGAAAGGACTTATTGGAACATATCGTGGGAGAAATGAGGGAAGCAGATGAAGAAGAGCTATTTCTTTACCAGGCGGATGGCTCACTGCTGGCATCCGGCCTACTGCCTATTTCTCAACTTAAGAAGCTATTACACCTGAAAAAACTTCCAGGTGAAAATGAATATGAATTTCACACCTTATCTGGATTCATGATTTCTGCTTTAGGCCAACTGCCCAATACAGGAGACAGCTACTTTCTCCCGCCTTACCACCTGCGCGTAGAAGAAATGTCAGACGGAATTAAAGTAAAATGGGTTATCATAGAAAGGGAGATACATGAAAAAGAAACTAAATCGACAGACAAAAAAACCAAATAAAACTAAGTTCGGTATTATTGGAGGGAGCGGAACCTATGGCTTCGAGGAATACAAAACAGATGAATATTCCATCGAAACGCCCTATGGCCGCATCATCATTGAAATGATTCATTATCAAGATATTGAGGTTGCTTTTGCAACTAGACATGGTCGAAAAATTAAATACCCGCCCCACCAGACGAACTACAGAGGAAACATTGAAGCACTGGACTCACTCGGTGTTGAATACCTGCTCGCCACCAGTTCAGTAACCTCAGTTAATCCTGCGTTGAAGCCTGGAGAAATGGTGCTTCTTGAAGATTTCGTAGACTTTACCAAATCTCGCTTCTACACCTTCCACCAGGACGGAGAAGCCATCGGGAATGTTGAAATGGATGATCCCTATTGTCATCATTTAAGAAAGCAATTAAAAGCTCAAGCTATAAATGAGGACCTTACGCTCACCAAAGAAGTAGTCTACGCCGCCACGGAAGGCCCACGTAAAGAAACTAGGGCGGAAGCTTTTTTCTACCGTAAAATGGGATGGGATGTAGTCGGTATGACTAGCGTGCCAGAAGTTATCCTGGCCAAGGAAAAAGGAATGTGCTATGCCAGTGTGGGATTGGTAACCATGTATAGTACTGCTCTCAAAGAAGATTTCAGTATTAGTTTCGATGAAATGGATGAATCCCGCAAACAAATCATCAAGCTTTTTTTACACACTTTCAAAGATCAAGAGATGTGCCATGCAGAATGTTCCTGCTGTAGTGCACTTAGCCTGCCCTAAAGAGCAGCAGCTGCATATTGCATCAACGAAAAAAAGAGTGCTTTCTGCTGTAATCCCAGCAGAAAGCACTCCTATTTTTTTACCTACCAAATGGAACCGCAAGGGATCAGTTTGTTATAGTCTTCGACAGACGCATTATCCATAAAGGCATCAATAATTTGTCTACCTAGCGGGTCTAAATCAGGTGTATTGAATTTTTCCAATTCCTGTCTAAAGAAATCCACTAACATTTGCGCTCCAATATTATATGCTTCTTCACCAACTTCAGGTTGCAACCTTACATCTAGAAGCTCGCGGGGTAATTTTTTACCATCCAATTTCATTCTAGTAAGATTGTAGCCCAAGATAGCCGTATTATTGGCCTTCAGCTCATCACTCTTAAACTTGGCACTTCCACGTCTTGCCATATATTCCCGAGCCACCCATTCAGAAGTAAATCCTACCTTATAGGCTCCAATATTTTGGTTTGGAATCAATACATAACGGGTTTCTGGCGTGGCCACTATCTGTCTCAAAAGAATATTCGCTTGATCAACCATTCTGCCTGTAGCAAACGGCCAATATGAACCAACACCCTCACTACTCATGCCTTCAGTCGTCGTAATGGACGGGTTGTTATGGCCTCGCGGAGCAACCAGTCTCCATAGCCAAGCAATGCTTGGTGAAAGCACATGCATCAGACCAATTACAGCATAATTGGGTGATTTTTTACTCGTCGGCGGTGTACGCACACCAAAACTTCTAAGGTCCACCTCAACCTTTTCATTGGGTGTAGTAGGGAAAAATCTTCTTGGCACCACAACCCTAGGATTGGGACATGGTTTTCCAGGTGCATCCATCTTGTGCTCCCATATTAGTGCTGTTGAATTGGGAGAGGCATCAATATTATAGAATACCATCGGTCCTTGGGGATGAATGGTTAGTTCTTCTAATTGTCTTTCCGAACCATAGTGGGTAATATGGTCTACCCGTAAAAACCAGCCGTTTTCCGCATCCGTGATGACCATTTTTCGCCCATTTTGAAATTGGGGAGGTGCCATGGCCATATCATCAGCCACAGGCTCTAGGTCTGAGTTTTCTGCCAATTCTAAAAAGAACTCTTCTTGCGTCACTGTATTGACGCCAAGCTTAATCCGACCATCCGGTTGACGGTGAACTTGTTCTAGCATCTCGGATTTTCCGCCACCACTTGCACCCTCGTGCATAATTGTAAAAATATTCTCGTATGGTGTGGTCACTTTAACTGCTGACGTATGTAAGGTAGCCCAGTTATCCTTTTCTCCCTTGGTCAAGAGAACACTGTAAGCGCCCTTTTTAGCACTGGGGCCTGGATACAGGTTATAGGCAAATATTTCATGGATTGTTTTACCGCGGCGATGTACCACCAACTGCTTAGAACCACAATGAGTGTGTCTAAATGGTGGTGCGACATACATGACAGCCTCAGGCGTAAATCCCTCAGGAATTTCCCCACTAGGAATAAAATACTGTAGGTCACCTAACGAAGTTGCAAAAAACGCTGCATTGGCCGGCACTACCACAATAGAAGGATAGCCAATCTCCGGACCGCCAGTCCAGAAAGGCATCATTAGAACCTCTTTTTGTTCTGCCAACCATTGGATGGTTTCATCACGCATCGGTTCAAATGACTTGCCATAGCGTTCTTCAAACGTTTCCTTATCTGTTGGCAAATCATCTGCAATGACCATACAGTCAGGATCTCTTCTTCTCATATAAGGGTCTGTGTAATTCACCGCAATGCCGTTTTTGCATTTAGCCACTGTACATTCGACAATCTTACCCATATTGGGTATATTGTAATACACCTCATAGTAATCTGCTTTTTTTCTACCCATAGACAACCTAAACAAGTCATCACGGTCCTTGGCAAAAGTAACTTTGGTTTTTTCCGCGATATACATCAACTCTTCAGGTAAGTTCATTCCGGAAATTATGCTTTCCATCTCTTTACCTCCTCTATATATAAATTCATTACTTATTCTTTTCAAGGGTTAATTACCCTAGACTAGTATTTTATCTGTTTTACATAATAAAATCAAGAAAACTCCTCATTCTGGATATTGTCTTCCTCGCTTAATACTATTCTGTCCAAAGCGTTCCTGTAGCTCATCTAATATCCCCTGCAGCTCATCTTCTTTGTCGTCATTAAAAATACTGATTTGCCTGTGTTCCTTTTTCTCTAGCTTTTCTAACGAAACACCCAACAAACGCACTGGCTCTTTTTGCCACAATTCACGGAGCAGCTCCAAGGCTGTTTGAAAAATTGCTTCCGTAAGGTCCGTTGGGTTCAACAAAGTACGCGAGTGACTGTTGATTACGAAATTCGTATTCTTAATACTGACGCTGATCCGGCCTGTTACTGCTTTACTTTTTCGCAAGCGCAAGGCTGTTTTTTCACAAAGTTTGTAGAGCTCTTTCTCCAATTCCTTCCTTGTTGTAAGGTCCATGCTAAAGGTAAGGGAATTACCGATGCTCTTACATTGTTGATATCGTTCTGGGAGAACAAGATCAGACCCCTTCCCCATCGCCTTCTCGATTAGTTCTTTAGCCTGTTTACCCAACAAGCCCGTCAACCATTCAGCATTCGTTTCAGCAAGGTCACCCACTGTATAGATTGCCAGCTGATTTAAGCGCCTTGCGGTCTTTTCACCTACACCATTCAACTTTCCTACAGCCAGAGGGTACATCTTTTCCTTTATCTCATGCGGCCATAAAGTAGAGATCCCTCGGGGCTTTTTCAAATCTGCAGCCATTTTTGCTGCAATTCGAGTTTCCCCTATACCAACAGAACAGGGTAGGCCCAGTTCCACATCGATTTTCTCTTGTATGAGTCGTGCCGCTTGATATGGAGAGCCAAACAATCGTTTCGTACCAGTCATATCCAAAAAAGCCTCATCTATAGAATTTGGTTCAACTAGCGGTGTGAATTCTCCCAATATTTTACGGATAGACTTAGCATATTTTTGATACAATGCATGGTCTGGTCGCACTACAATAGCCTCCGGAACCAGTAGTAGTGCTTCATTCAAGGTCATTGCGGTCTTTACCGGACCAATATCCAAACATTCATAGCTCTTAGCCAGTACAATGCCTTTTCTAGCTTTTGCATCTCCCCCCACGATCACTGGTTTCCCTTTCAGAGTATCATCAAGAGCCTGATGCACGCTTGCAAAATAAGCATTCATATCCACTAAAAATATTACTTTCTTCTGCTTGGATTTTGGGGGTTCTGTAACCAACATCTGAGGCAATCTCCTATCTGATTCTTACCTCCCTATTATAGCAAAAAAAGCGCCCGAA
The DNA here is from genome assembly GCA_016887505.1 of Clostridia bacterium. NCBI lineage: Bacteria > Bacillati > Bacillota > Clostridia > Clostridia bacterium. Next base: position 1,203,122 of record CP069393.1, read on the forward strand.
GGCGCCATATTACGGAAAACGTTTTTCTAAATCTCCATATGATGAACCATTCAAATCCAACCAGCACAAAGCCCCAGAAGGTACATTGTTTGTTTTTTTACAACAGCCATACCAAAAAGAAGAAACAGCTGTATTATTGAATTCGGTCTTCCATTGGCTGAGCTTTTTTCCATCACTTTCAAGCCAAATATCCAATGACACCAACACCTCTCGAATAGGCTTCCTGTCCCGGATTTCCTTCACTCTATCAACAGTCAGCTCCTCTTGAATCGAGGGACTAAACATGGCATTGGCTGGGATAGAATAGCGAAGAAGCACCGTATGAGTATTTCCCTTCGAATAGTCAATCCAGCGAATCCTGTCTTTTGTATCATCTGTCGCTACGCGGTACTCAGCACCTGTAACAATCAAATCTAGTGGTTCATAATCGCTTTCTGTGTTGCGATAAAACCGATCCTCTATACACAACTTATCAAAATCAGAATGGCAAAACTTGAATTCAGCAATCAGTACGTATCCTGGATGAAAGCCTTGCTTCGCTTCCGTCTGGTAAAAGGGAAACATATCCTGTCGAATTACATATTCCATATTAAGGTTCCAAAAATCCTCTAGTTTCAATCCCCGCCAAAGGATTTCACCAGGCAGTTTTTCCTTGTCTAAAAAAAGTCCCTCCCAACGTGGATCTGATAGGTACAATACTTTGAAGTCCCCAATTCCTTCAATCCTGATAGGGCCGAACTCTTGGTAGGTATCATTCCCTGCTTTATCGACCAAGTGAATAAACAAATAGCATTCACCTAGATCCACTTCATCGAGTGGGACTTCAAAATATAGTTCATGCTTTCGCATTAAATCATCATGCTCTAAAAAGCTCAATTGACGCCACTGTCTTACCGTGGCCTCTTTTTCGGTGGAGATGGCATATTCAACCGTCCGTAATCCACTTAAGTTATCATTTGCTTTAAAACGAAGTTCCATATTTTCTGTATAAGATAGATTACAGGGAGCATGTGCTAGTTCTATTCCCGATATATTTAATTCGCTTGCGTATGGTGCCGTAAAATCCAATAAATACAGTCCGTACTCTTCTTCCCTAGTATTTCCTGCCACATCTTCAGAATGAATATTGATTTGGTAGGCGCCTTCCTGGTCCAAGCTGATTTTTTGTGGATAACCATCACCAAACCAGATTTCTTCTTGGCTTGCAGCGCCAAACAAACTCAAGTCCTTTATTTGGCAATGTGTCTGGTAAAGACCAGACAGACCAGGAGCTATTTCTAGCCCAATATCCAACTTTTGGTTATACCACTCCTTATTCTGCGGCATTATCTTGATTTCTGGTGGCGTAAAATCCAGTCGATACATCCCTGAAGTTGCAAAAATCTCTGGAAATTGTGGTTTAGGCTGTTCTTGTGCCCTATAAAATCCATAATCAGGAACTATATAATAGGTATCATTTAGGCTTCCCCTCACATCCGCCTGAGATAACAAGTAACCTGCAAACAGGCTATCATAGTCATGAATCTGTCCCGTTAACCTATACCCCGCTGTTTCTTTGTCCAACAGAATTTTTCTACCTTCCCGCATCAAGAAGGTCTGTTCTGGACTTTCTACAAGTAGTTTATCCGGACTTAGCCAAAACTTACTTTTTCGCCTCCGCTGCTCGCTGAATGTTTGCTCATCACTTAATTGCCATGGAGAATAACCCATATTCAACATCGTGCGCACATAGGTTCTTTCACTCCATACATACTCGAAATTGTTTTCTTGATAGTTCGCAAAGGGTTCTTCTCCTTGATAGGATACCTGGACCATTAGGGGTCTATTATACCATCCTCGCACAGCCCCCTCTGCCTCATCACTACTATTGGGGCTAAAAAGAATATCACCATGGGCGGTTGGCAAGGCAGAGGCTCCACGCACTTCAACTACGAGTGGAACGATGTACCTAAGCCCCAAAATAGGTGGATCCTGCCAACTCTGCGTAATATCTTCTGGCGCTACAATAGACTGTAGTCTTGCTCTTACCCGAACGCAAAGTTCTTGATCTTCACTCAAAAAAACATCTAGGACCTCACCTGTCGGAATGCTTTCTGCATAATATGGATCCTCTGGAGTTAACGACTCCCAAGAAGCATTCTTAATCGTTAACTCCGCTTCTTGAAACGCTGGTGGTAACGGGTAAGGAATAATATAGTCCACATATTCGCCGGGTACGCCGAGAACCTGGGCACCCTGCCCTCCTAGTTCCAATGTCCACTCACCCTTTTCATTGCGCCAGCAGTCAAAACTGCTTCGAATGTGAAAATCTTGTACGAATTGAACATCTGCTGCATCTACGGGAAATGGTACAAAAAGCAATATCAGGATTTGTAGCAGTGAAAAAACTGCTCTCCATACCTTCTTCATGAAGCATCAGCAGGAGTCCAAGGAAGAACCAGCCATTGCCCAAATAGCGGGTCAAATAAAAGGAGGTAGTCAATATCCTGTCCATCATAAGATGCCCAATCACAATCTTCGAAATGGTACTCTAACTGGCCCTCATCATTCAATGTAAATGAATCGTATTTTGAAACAAGAGGATAGTAAATTTTCACTCTATCGTCTTGTAAAAGAAAATACTCTTCAAAGTTGCTTCTTCTAAGAAACCGTTCCCCTCCTCCAGAAATAAGATACACATCAAAGCCCTTGGGGCAATGCTTGGCGTATTCCATCTCCAATAAAATCCAACGCCTCCCACTTTCACTCGTATACAATACTGGTGCCCTAAGGACACGTAGCCGACCCAAATCCACAGGATATTTCAAATCAAAAAGAAAGGTGTCTTTTTTCCCTGGCCGGGGAAAAACGGACCAAGCCCACTGGGAGGAGCGCCCAAATGCTTCCGGTTCTACCAAGGTGGCAAGATCAATCGTTTCAAGCATATTGATTGCTCTTTCATCTTTATCTACATACAGTGACTGGAAGAATAGACAACAGGCTTCTGCGTAATTAAGCATCTTTTGGGGCCTGAACGTTCCATCTGGATAGCCCTGAATTTGATGCTCTTTGCTGAAATAATCTACTAGTAGCTGGTTTTCTTCTGATAACATTTCGCAGTCGCTGTATCCTATTTTTTCGTTTAGTGCTTCCGGAAGCAGAGGATCTTTGACCCTTGCTATGGCCTGTAGGGCTTCCATTCTGCTGATGGTGTCTTCACTTTTTTTCTCTTTCAAAATCCAATCGTCTATATATTTTCGTTTTTTTTGTTCCGCCAAATCTTGGGCCATACCATTACGAAGATCCCTACTATAAGCAGATAGCATCTTAAAAAAAGACCCGCGTGGAATATCTTCTGATTCTGAAATGCTTGTTTCATCAGTCAAATAGCCAATTCGCTGCATTTCCTGTACATACGGTTGTGACCAGTTTCCTGCAGCATAGGCCGGAGCAAACATCGGTATAACGAACAGGAAGATAGCTGTGGCGATAGGTATCGGTAACCATTTGTTTTTTTGCATAAAAAAACACCTCCTGTATGCCTATTCTACACAGGAAGTGTAATCCTTCATCCATTGGTCTTTTAGCGTTGTTTCATCGTTTCTGTGGCGCTTTCCATCCACTGTAGTATCTGTGAACAGAAATCTTCTTTGGTCGCACCTCTATGCAAGGTATGCTCACCTGTATCGTAACTGATGAGTCTCCCTCCATTTCGTTCAATATAGTCCGCCGTTCCTCTATAGTCCGTTAATGGATCCCTTCGGTCATGAATGGCCAATAAAGGCAATCCCATTCCTCCGGACGCTTGATTCAACTTGCTAGCACTTTTTTCTAGCATATGCATCAGTCTCAGGCTAACTAGCTTGTGGTTATACGGGTCTTTTCGACTATTCGAAATTTCAGGTTTCTTCCCTTTTTCGATGCGCCTTATATCCATTTTTAATTGGTACTTGGGAAAGATTTGGTGCAAAAACAGAATATATTTACCTGGTTTTCCTTTTTGGTTACTGTTACGAATATATGGGCTGGATGCAATCATTCCATCCGCTTGAATTAACCCTGCATGCACCGCGTGTAGCAGAATATTTCCACCCATACTGTGCCCCATTAAAAAGACGGGACAGTCATCCTTCGCCAAATCCTTGGTTGCCTTCAAACCAGCCTGAAGGTCTTGTTCAAGCTCCAACATACTGTTTGCATGGCCTCTAGTTCCTTCTGACTTACCAAATCCTCTCCAGTCTAAACCAGCAACAGAGACTCCTTGCGCATTCAGGCATTTTGCCAATGAAATATATTTTCTTCCGTATTCACCCAAACCGTGTAAAATGAGCAGCATGGCCCTCTCCGGTTCTGCCTTCCAATAATGAAGTGCCAGTCTTGTGCCATCTGCAGATGTGATGCCCTTCTCCATTTAAAGCCTTTCTCCAATCTGTTTCAAGGCGTCTATCGTGTACTCTATTTCTTCCATCGTAGTCTCATTACCCACAGAAAAACGCATCACGCCTTCTGGATATGTGCCCAAAGTTTGGTGGCCTAACGGGGAACAGTGAAGACCAGGTCTTCCCATAATGCCGAATTTTTTATCCAGGACGTAGCATAGTTCTGAATTGTCTACACCCGCCATATTAAAGGCAACCGTACCCGTACGTTGTTCTAAATTCATCGTGCCATAGATTGTAAGGGCTCCAATCTCCTTCATTCCCTCTAGCAGTTTCGAGGTAAGAGCCATCTCTTTTTTTCGTTCTTCGGAAATTCCAAATTGAAGCAGATGTTCCATACCTGCTTTCAATCCCATAATACCCACGGTATTCAAGGTACCACTTTCAAATTTATCCGGCATAAAATCAGGCTGATCCGCAAGGTGGGAAAGGCTTCCAGTTCCTCCCCTAAGGATTGGCTTCATGGTGTGAGCTGCTTCTTCACTCAAAACAAATCCTCCGGTTCCGTTTGGTCCCAATAGATGTTTATGACCAGTAAAAGCAAGTACGTCAATATTCTTTACCGTTAAGGGTAAAACGCCAGCCGTCTGGGCTGTGTCTACAATCGTGAGAATATTTCTTTCTTTAGCTAAACGCACTACTTCTTCAAGAGGAAATATATTGCCACATACATTGGAAGCATGGGACACAACAATCATCTTGGTATTGTGTTTGATGCACTTTGAAAAATCCTCCGGGTCCGTGATTCCATCCTCAGAAGCCGGAATCACATCGTAGCTAATCTTACCTTCCTTGGCCAAAGCATATACTGGCCGGTATACTGCATTATGCTCCATTCCTGAAATAATGACATGGTCTCCAGAATCCGCCAGACCCTGTATGGCCATATTAAGGGCCATGGTCACGTTCTGGGCAAAGACCACGTGATCTTCCCTCTCAGCAGAGAAAAAATCTGCTACCGTCTGTCTTGCAGAAAGCATCCTACGCCCAGCTTCTAAGGAACGTTCATAGCCGCCCCGTCCTGGGTTGGCATTATGGTTCACGAGAAAATCATTCATAGCTTCTAATACGCAAGCAGGCTTTTTGAAGCTAGTGGCAGCATAATCTAAATACACATTCATAGTTTTCCCTTTCTTTCTCGTTTCATCTAACTAGTCCAAATATTGCTTTTCTACTGCTAATATATCACAGAGCCCTAACGATTCCACTATCTAAGCAAAAATAGTTTTTAGCATAGGAAATACTTATGTTTCCAAGGTCTTGATAGAGAGTTTCTATCGGGGCCATAATCCCCTTTACCACCGCATTTTTTGCAATTATTATGAAGATGCAATAATCAATACTATTTATGTCAAGAAAGGAACTATTCATGACCAACATTCAGAAAAAACTAATTGTTACCGGCAGTTTCATTGGCCTCATGGCCTCCCTGCTGATGAAGTATGGAAACCCTGGCAACATGGGGATTTGTGTCGCTTGCTTTATACGAGATATTGGAGGGGCCTTAGGACTGCATTCAGTGGAAAAACTGAGTTACCTGCGTCCAGAAATTATTGGATTCATTCTAGGATCCTTTTTGGCTGCTTTGGCCTTTAAGGAATTTAGGCCCCGAGGTGGTAGCTCACCGGCCACCCGCTTCCTATTAGGCATGATCATGATGATTGGGGCCTTGGCCTTCTTGGGTTGTCCGCTCAGGATGTTACTGCGTATGGCCGGCGGAGACTTAAACGCTCTAGTGGGCCTAGCTGGATTCTTAGCTGGTATCTACATCGGGATCCGGTATTTGAAAAAAGGCTTTTCGCTCGGCAGAAGTTATTCCCAGCACAAAGTAAATGGTGGGATTCTCCCAGTCATAGGAATCTTCCTACTAATTGGTTTACTACTAGCACCAGCTTTCATCGGTGCTGGCGCAGCACATGCACCGATGATTTTTTCCTTACTAGTTGGTCTGGTAATCGGTGCCGCCGCACAACGAACCCGTCTATGCACTGCTGGCGCCTTCCGTGATGTCATGTTAATTCGTGATTTTACACTTTTTTATGGTGTCGTTGCCATCTTTGTGGCCGCCCTTATTGGAAATCTAGTGTTCAATCCAGGATTCTTTCATCTTTCATTTCTTGAGCAACCCGCAGCCCATACCGATGGACTATGGAACTTCTTGGGTATGCTAGTCGTTGGATTCTCCGCTACCTTGTTGGGTGGATGTCCGCTGCGTCAGACTATACTGGGCGGCGAAGGTGACTCAGACAGTGCCATTACTTTCTTTGGCCTTTTAACTGGAGCTGCTATCAGCCATAACCTAGGAATGGCTGGTTCTGGAACTGGTCTTGCCATAAACGGCCAAGTGGGCGTCATCGTCTGTCTCCTTCTTCTGTTTATAGTCGCTACCATGTACAGCCGGGAAACAGCCTAATTGATATTAAAAAATGAAAAGAGGTATGATAAAATGATTGAAGTAGATGCAAGAGGAAGAAGCTGTCCGGAACCCGTCGTAATGACCAAAAAGGCTCTTGATCGCTACGATGGTCAAGAAATTGTAGTTTTGGTTGATACCAACGTGGCCAAAGAAAACGTAAGCCGTTTGGCTAAAAATTCAGGTTTTACGATTTCACTTACGCAAGAAGGTGAAGATATCCGGATTACGTGCACCAAATAGTAAGGAGCAAAACGATGATTAAAGGATACGTAACCTTTCATTCTGTCTCAGATTCACTGAAATTTGAGAAGACTGTCAAAGAAAGTGGCTTAGAAGTTCAGTTGGTACCCGTTCCTAGGGAAATTAGTTCCAGTTGCGGTGTTGCCGCCATGTTTCCATCTGAAATGGAACAGGCCGTGCGGGATTTCATTCAAGGTCATAATCTAGAAGTAGCGGATATCCATATGCTAGAGCAAGCAGGAAAGAAGAAAGGCTTACTCGACCGATTTTAAATCGTCACCATTCACCCAAAAGAAGCGCTCCCTGCGGGGAGCGCTTCTTGTATTACAAATTTTTTGTTTCGGTCTCACCAATTTAATCCTTAATTCTGTCTTTGATCCAACATATCCAAAACCGTTTGGTCCATGCGTTGCATCCCTTGGCTGCTAACAGCCTCTAGATTGGCAATCGATGCTTCCGTGGATACTTCTACTATTCCTTGTACATCGTTCAAATAGACCCCATTTACGGACATCATAGCATACGTAAAGGCTTCCACTGCCGCAGTCTCAAGTTTAAGAGCACAAGTACCTTTCGCACCATCGCACAAGGTTCCAGTCAGGTTGGCTATCATTCCCTTAATCGCGCCTTCAATCTGAGCTAATGAGCCACCAGCAAGCCAAGATAATCCTGCCGCCGCACCCAATCCTGCCGAAACACTACAGCCACATAGAGGAGATAGTTTCCCCAAGTAGGATTTTGCCAATGCATTGGTCAAATTGGCAATGGCCAAGGCACGAAGTAAATCCTCCCGAGATTTCGAATTGTACTCGCAATAGGCATGTAAAGGAAGTGTAATCAAAAGTCCTTGGTTACCACTGCCACAGCTAGTCATAACCGGCAACTTGGCACCGCCCATCCGTGCATCTGCTGCTGCTGAAACCTGGATGCGGATCTTTGTCAAAAGATCATCACAAAGCAAGCCTTGATCAACCAATTGTTTCAAGCCCCTGCCGATACCCAAACCGTACGCTTTCTTTTGCCCTAATTCTGAAATTTTGCTGTTCATTTGAACGGCCTCTTCCAGCCAAGCAATGTCTTCTAGGGGTGTTGAAGTCGCAAAATCGAGTATTTGGGAAATCGTAACTTTTCTCATGGCTGCTAAAGTATCTTCTGCAGCAAGCTTTGGCGAACCAGCTTTATTATCACCGTCTTCTTGCAAAATTTGTCCGTTTACAGAAACCTGAATAAAACGGTCATGGCTACCCCCGATGATGGCCGTTGCTTCGCCCTCAGACGTCTTAAGTGTTGCTTTGACATAAACATCGTAATCGGATTCAGTATACCCTAATTCCAAAATATTCTTCTTAACATATGCCCTGGCTTCTTCTTTTTCTGCATCAGAAGCGACTTCAAGAATCCTCATACCCAACTCAGGTTTTTTCACCAATACACCCATGAAAGCAGCCATGCCAATACCCTTTTCATCTGTTCCAGGTATACCAACTGCACTAGCATTCTTGTATAGTCCCTTGCTGGCTACGATATGCAGTGATTGTATTTCACCAGAAATGAGACTTGCAGCTTTGGCACAGGCCAAAGCAATCGCTACTGGTTCAGTACATCCTGTTGCAGGCTTTACTTGTTCTGTGAGCACTTGGTTGAAATATGTATTCATTCGTCCTCTCCTTGTCTAAATCCTTGTCAACAACATCTGTCCAACTACGACCAATTGATCGCGCCGTACTGCTAAAATTCCATCTATCCCATCATATTTCAGATACTTCTCTAAAATTGGCTCTATTGGCTGGCTTTCTCCAATTTGATTACAAATGGCGGTGGCCATGGCATCTGCCAAAGCGCCCTCTTTCGCTTTCACCACTACAGCATCTGCTTTGCCAAACGAAAAAGAATGCCCTACAGTCCCCGACGAGGTACATAGGGATATCGGCATCTCTGTAGCTCGTATTGTCAGTCCAATGCGGTTGGAAAAAGGTGAATCGCCAGCATAGATTGCTATGACTAAGTCCTCTGCACAATCTACGAATAGGTCACCGCCGTTCTCGGCAATCACTTCTGCCACACCCATACATTTCGCCTGTTCTGCAATACATTGGGCAAAGGTGCCGGCTACAGCAGCCATCGGTCCCGTTCCAGCAATTTTTCCGGCTTGAATCATCGTTTGAACGATAGCCGGTGCTGAAGGATCCTCCGCAATGGGGTTCAAAGAAATATTAAACTCTGGTCGCACCTCAATATAGCAATCTAAGAGCGTGTACAAACTTTTTTGTAGTTTTTTGAGTGAGATTTCCAGTCTTTCAGGTTCTTGCACCTCTCCCAAACCTACCCAAATATCACTCGCCTGGTGTTTAAGCAGAAAATGATGGGGAAAACGTTTCCCCATCCATTCTCTGTATGTCCTCTCTTGCATTAGATTCCTAGTGTAATGGCTCTTCTCGGACATGCTTTCACACACATTCCGCAGGCCACACATAAATCTGGTTTCAACTCCACCTCTGAGGTGCGACGATTAATAGTTAATGCACCCACCGGGCAAACAGCAGTGCATGAACCGCAATCTACACAAAGATTACGATCCAACTCGATTTCTTCACTCATACGGTGAATGGCAACACCTTCTGCCTTGATGAAGGCGATGGCTTCATCTAACCTCTTACCATTCATCTCAAGAACCAGTACACCTTCTTCACCGGCTTCTATCTTGGCTGAGATAATATTAATCTTAATATCGAAATCCTTAACCAAAAGATAGGTGATTGGCTTTTCAGTAGCCTTCTGATGAAAGTTAAGGATATATTTCTTACTCATCGTTGCTGCCTCCATTTCCGCCCAGATTCTTTAGACTTGTATTTTCAGGGAACATGCGTACCGGTTCTGTCAAAGTAAAGTCACCAGCCATGATCCATTCTTTTAAGGTTTGCGCAATCTTTCGTGCCTTGGGAATACTAGACATCGGTGCAGTCCGTACTTTTTTGCCGTTCAATTCCACTGTACCACTCTTTAGGCTCTTGTAATCGATACGACCATAAGTAGGCTTATCTCGTTTAGGCACACTATAATCTACGATAGTCGTAAAAATTTCCTCATCACGTACACAAACATTTTTTAGTATATCCATATCTAGTAGAGGAATCGGCAATCCCATTCCAATATAAATCGATACCCCGTAACGTTCCATGACTGCCGACTGAATAAACTCAGCACTCATCTCTTTTAAGTCACCAATCAAGCTTAAGGTCGCCGCTGGCGCTACTGGTATCCCGTTTTCTAAACGTTCAACATTGGTCTTAAATTGAGTTCCATTCCAGGCAATATGTCCTTGGGCACCACCCAAGAAAATCTTGGTTCCCACTCCTATGGTGCGGTAAGTAGGATCATTCAAGAGTGGACTTAATTGACCGGACGTCGCATAATTCATATTCTTAAAATTGGGATATAAAATGCCCATATAGGTGTAAATCGTCTTTTGTGAGCCATTAACTGCTGCCGCATAGTTTTGGTAACAGTTCCTAGGATTGAACATGATGGCCTCGTTGATGGAATCCAAGGTAATCTTATAATTGCATTCACGGCCGGGATAGCAATCTGTAACCGAGCCCGTAGCATATAAGTCAATTTCTTCACCCTTTAGCAAGGATTCAATGACATGGGCGCCACCGTACAAATCATCTCCATGATGGTCCTCAGCCAACTCACCAGCACCCAAAAATGCATCTACTGCCGCAAGCCCCGCATAAGCCGGAACACCGTTTAACAGCGTCTTATTCATTTTAATAGGTGGATCATCGTGCCCAAAATTTAAAAATACACCAGAGGAACACATGGGGCTAAACGTTCCTGTGGTTACTACGTCTACTTTTTCAAATGTTTTTTCCATTCCGTCTTTATCGACTAAATCAATAATCTCTTCTGCTGTCACAGCAACCGCCTTGCCGCTCAAGATTCTTTCATTTATCTCTTGTATGGTTTTCTTCATAAACGATTGTCTCCTTTTCTCGATTGCTCCCATTATATCACTCGGCTCCTAGAATTCAATGGAACCCGGAAATAAGCTCCTATCCTTATAGATCATGACTGTTCCGGTCATCTTAGAACAAAGTTGACCCTCTTCATCACGTAAGCACATTTCGTAAATACCCAATGTCCTACCACGTTTTATTTCCACAGCTTGAACCTCTAGTTTTTCACTTTTAGGTGCTCTTAGCAAATGAAAATCCATCTGTGTCCCTATCGCCATACAACCATAGGAATTAGAAGCCGCAGCAAATGCAAAGTCACACAAGGTAAACAGTGCGCCTCCCATCACCATACCAGCTGCATTTAGGTGGCTGGCATTGACTTTCATGCTAGCCTTAGCCCATCCAAAGTCAATATCTTCTAAAAGCATTCCATTCTCCCCAGCAAAACGGTCCTGCAGAAAATAGTTGATGAATGCCTCTTTTCTTTTTTGGGTAAATACCCCTTTCATATTCTACCTCGTTTCCACTCTTTTAGGAATAAATTTTTTAAAAGACCAAGGCAGAGACTCTTGATTTTTTATTGGAGCCAACTCCTCTTGAAGCTGTTTCAAGCGCAAACGCTTAGATGCACTTAGGTTTTTACCAGGTTCTTCATAGTAACGACTCATAAGGTCTGCGTCCTTGATCAGCTCAGCATAGCTAGCTAGTTCCACCTTATCCTTTCGGTTATGACGTTTAATGGCCTTCTTAATAATTTTCAACTCCGTATCATTAAATAGGCCCGTATCCGCAAGGATTTTTTTCGCTAGCTTGGCCCCTTCGGAAACATGTTTTTCACCATCCCAGCCCATCTCAATACGGCCGATGTCATGCATCAGACCAATTACACAAGCTATATCTGGCACTAAGCCACGTCGGTAGGCTAGGTGCTGCGACCACTGGGAAACACCATATAGATGATGTAATTCTTCCAAGAATTGTTTGCGGCTCATGCGCTTTTCTTCATAAGCACTCCAAATACATTTTTCCATTATGGAGCGAACCACAACCACGCGTTTTTTCATATTTTCTCCTTGTATTATGAACTTATAGCAAGCTATAGTTCAAAAGTATTTTGATATAATTTACATAGTGCTGTGGATTAGTGCTTTCTCCTATAGCTTTGACTATTTCGTAAAGGCTCTAACCACATCTCTATGTTTTTTTGTTAATGAGTTAGATAACACGTAGATGTTTTATCTCGGGCAAGGTTACATGACATAGATGCTTGTGGAGCGCAGCAACTTTTTAGTAAAGGATGTGTCACTATGATCTATGTTGGTATCGATGTCGCCAAGAATAAACATGACTGCTTTATTGTTGATTCGGAGGGTGAAATCATCCATAACGTATTCACCTTCAAAAACTCTCGCCAGGGTTTCAACCTATTACTGCAAACCATTCCTGACGTGAGTCACTCGCAAATACTAATAGGACTTGAAGCCACTGGACATTACAGCAATAATCTCATCAACTTCCTGACAGAAAACAATCTTCCCGTGATTATTCTCAATCCTCTGCAAACCAGTCTTTTCAGAAAAGCTCAAACGCTTAGAAAGACCAAAACAGATTCGGTTGATGCAAAAACCATTACTATGATGCTCAGAACAGGTGACTTCAAATCCCACTCACCTGTATCTTACCACCATAGAGAGCTCAAGTCACTTTCTAGACACCGATCGCGTCTTGTCAAAACCAGAGCTTCTTACAAAATGTCCATCACTAGATTGTTAGATATCGTTTTCCCGGAGCTCCCAGCCTTGGTCTGGTCTATCCATCAGGCTTCTGTCTATCAGCTCCTACTGGCTTTTCCTAACACTCGAGAAATTGCCGATGCTCACCTAACCAAGCTTACTCATGTCCTTAGTAAAGCTTCCCATGGACGTTATGGAAAAGAAGAAGCTGTAGCTATTCGTGATTCTGCCAGAACATCTATTGGCACATGTTCACCATCTTTATCCTATGAACTTAAGCAAACCATTCACTTGATACAAAACCTGCAGAACGAGATTAAAGAGCTGGATCAAATAATTGAACAGCTTGTTGGTGAACTGAATTCTCCCTTGCTCAGCATACCTGGCATTTCCCATCGGTTGGCAGCTGTCATCCTCTCGGAAATCGGAGACATCACCAGGTTTGAATCTCCCGCTAAGCTGCTTGCCTTCGCAGGGTTGGATCCATCCACACATCAGTCTGGCAAGTTCACAGCGACTCAAACCAGAATGGTCAAGCGAGGATCCCCTTACTTGCGCTGGGCCCTCCTGCAAGCCGCCAGGTTGATTGTGATGCGAGATGCGACCTTCAAAGAGTACTATAAGAAGAAACGTTCTGAAGGCAAACATCACTATGTCGCTCTGTCTCATACAACTAAAAAGCTGATCCGGGTCATCTTTAAACTATTGTCTAGCAACCAGAACTATGTCGAGCAGTAGTAACTAGTTGAAATTGTTTGCCACATGTAGCAAAATTGCTACGTCTTTTTATGATGCGAAAATCCCCATTATAGTTCTCTTGAACAATTAAATGTTTTGCTTGACTTCATATAGTTAGTCTTATCAGATGGCTGTAAACCCACCATCTGAAATCAATGTTGCCCCGTATACAAAGCTAGAATCATCACTTGCCAAGAATAAGGCCGCACCAGCAATCTCATCTGCCTCAGCCATCCTCTTTGCAGGAATCAATTTGGCAAATTCCTGTAGGCCTTCTTCTCCCAATCCATCCATCATTGGTGTCATCGTTGCACCTGGACACAAACAGTTAGCGCGGATATTTTCCTTAGAATAATCGGCAGCCATACTCTTCGTCAATAACACGACAGCCCCTTTGGAAGAACTATATGCATGCAATCCATCCGCGCCTACGGTACCTGCAGTTGAGGCCACATTGATGATATTGCCACCGCCCCTTTTACGCATTACGGGTACTGCCCACTTACAAAAAGCAAAGGTTGAGCGCACGTTCACGTTAAAAATATAGTCCCAATCCTCATAGCTTAAGTTCTCTATGGTACCTGCGGTTGCGATGCCAGCACAGTTTAGTAAAATGTCTATCCCCTCAAACTCTATATCAATTGTTTGGGTTAGTGCGTCGATATCCGCCAAAGCAGAAACATCGCAACGATAAAAAACTGCTGTATGTCCCATTCCCTTAATAGTTTCAACTAAGTCTTTACCACTTTTTTCGTTTCTTCCTGTCAAAATTAAGCTGGCGCCTTCTTTGGCAAAACGCAAGGCTGTTGCCTTACCAATGCCCGAAGTAGCCCCTGTGATCATGGCAATTTTTCCTTCTAGTTTACCCATTATGTCCTCCTAGTTTCTTTTTCTCTGCATGATTTCTATGCGTTCTTTGTTCGGGCCTCTGAAAAAGAAATAGGCCACATCGTCATTGTCCTCTAGTTCTTCATCAATCTCATATCCGCCAGACACAATTCGGTCATATTCCGCCTTTGCATCGTTCGCATGAAAACACAAATGATTAACCGGTCCATCACAAGTTGGAACCATACCTGCCTGTTTCACCAATTCAATGTCGAAATCTCCAAATAAAACATGTTGGATTATAAGATCTTTTGCTAAAACCAATTTTTCTTGTAAACTTCCACCTAAAACTTCTTGGTAAAATTTTGCAGATACTGACAAATCATCTACAAAAATCCCCACATGTCCTTGCGTTAATTTACTCATTTATATCTCCTTTCGGGGGTCTAGGCCCATAATATTGATAGTAATTACACTGAATACGCCCATTATATAGTTTACGCTTCCTGTCGGCATTTTTTCTTGCCAATCTTTCAAATCCTCGATGTGAGGTAATTACATATTTGGACCAAGTAGGAAGTGTTCGAAATAAATCCCCCATATCCCGGTACATCGCTTCAACTTCATCCTTTTCGCCCATCCGTTCGCCGTAGGGCGGATTACAGATGATGACACCATAGTCCCCTTTGAAAGGCATTTTATGAAAATCCGCATGAACTAGCCTAATTTGGTCTTCTACACCTGCCCTTTTAATGTGGCGTTCAGCTAACTTTAGGGCATTTAAATCTCGGTCCGAACCCACTATATTCAGTTTAGCATCCCAGTCGGTTGCATCCACTGCCTCGTCACGCATATCACTGTAAATATCCTTCGGAAAATTAGACCAACTTTCAAAGGCAAATTCCCGATTCAATCCTGGCGCCATGTTCATACCTATCAGTGCGGCTTCAATTAGAATTGTCCCTGAACCGCAAAAAGGATCAACCAAGGGCCGGTTTTTATCCCAATAGCTTAGCTTCACCATCGCTGCAGCTAGCGTTTCCTTTAGTGGTGCAATCGCATTATAGTCACGGTAGCCACGTTTATGTAATCCGACTCCGCTCGTGTCAATGGTTAGCGTCGCAATATCTTTTAGTAAGGATACCTGAATCTTATAAAGAGAGTCCGTTTCATCCAGCCACTCCATACCATAGGCCTGGCCTAGACGCGCTGCAACAGCCTTCTTGGTGATGCGCTGGCAGTCAGAAACACTAAACAGTGTAGATTTTACCGATTTTCCTTCTACCGGGAAAATACCATTCTTATGAATCCAGTCCTCCCAAGGCAAGGCACGCACGCCCTCAAATAACTCATCAAACGTCCTGGCAGGAAAAGTTCCCATCTCCAAGAGTACACGATCCGAAGTACGAAGCCAAAAATTGGCCTTGACCATCTCCGGATAGCCACCAGCAAAGTAGACCTTCCCGTTTTCAACTAATAAGGGCTCAAGCCCCAGTTCTTCCAATTCCCTTTTTACGATGGCTTCTAACCCGAAAGCCGCGGTCGCAATCAATCTCATATAAACCCCTATTTCTTATATCGGTATACTCGCCTATTATCCAAAGAGAACACACGCTCGCTCATTTCTCCAGGTTCAACATCCTTCAAAGCATCTTCAAAACTGTATAGTCTCGCATCCATCATATCGATATAGTGGAGCATTTCTGCTTCGGGAATCATGGGCATTTTGGGACTTCCATATTCCGGTCGCTGATGATGTGACAAAACCATATGTTGTAAAACTAGCGATTTTTCCTTAGGAATATTGGCTTCATCGCAGTATTTTTCGATGTTCTTGACCCCCATAACAAGGTGCCCCAGCAATTCACCCTCCAAGGTATATTCCGCAAGGCCTAATTCATCCGACGATAGTTCTCCCACTTTTTCTATATCATGCAGGATGACCCCCGCAAAAAGCAAATCCCTATCCAAGTTTGTATATACTTTACTCACGCCTTCAGCTACTTGTAGCATGCGCAATACATGATAGAGCAAACCACTCCGAATCGCATGGTGCATCGCCTTTGCTGCTGGATAATACATAAGCTCCTTGCGGTTGCTTTCTAAGAAATTAAAACATACTTTACGAATATCTGGATCTTCTATTTTTCTGGCAAATTCCGTAACGCTCTCATACATATCCTTACCCGAAAACGGTGCAGCGGCTACAAAATCTTCCACCTTTACGCCATCTTCTTCATTGGCCTTGCGTATTTTCACAATATTCATTTGAGCCTTACCCCTAAACTCGGCAATTCTTGCCATGACTTTTACTAGAGTTCCCTTGCGATATTTGTTGGCATCCTTAGGATCACATTTCCATACTTTGGCATTAATGACACCTGTGGGATCAGACAAAGTAATATCTAAATAGCAGCCGTTCGCCCCCTCTTTCAGTGTCATTTCCTTGACCAAGTAGTAACCAATCACCTCCTGATTGGTCTTTAAATCGCTGATCTGTGAATTTTCCATCTATTTTCCCCTCTCAAGTAATAATTGTATTAGTTTATCTCTTTCATTCAAGGATTCATCCAAATACACCTGTTGAAGCAACCAACGTAGGCCAGAGCCAATTTGTTCCTTTCGCAAACCGAGTGCGATAAGTTCTTTCGCATCTATATCCAAATCGTACACAGTGATGGCCTCATGCTTCTCACATATTCTAACATACAGCGGTGTTTTTTTTGCATAAAACTGTGTATACAACCGACAAACTAGCCTCCGCTCTTTTTCATCCAAATTTGAAAGTTCTGTCTTGGCTAGTTCAATTGCGTCACCACCAAGCAATCTAGTGGCATGATACATTTTTTCAGCCTTTTTCCAGTATTTTTTGTTATAGCCTAGTCCATCATAGAGAATCATGGGTGGAATGCCAACACAACTAGCAAATTGAGCCAGTTTCATCGTAAATGGCTGATGACCGTTCAAGCACGACATATCTGTTGATATTTGTTGGCCCCAAATAGCTGGAAATATAAGTTGAAAAACATCCAAATCCGCAATACAAGAAAAGGTATCCCCGGTATTGGATTCATTCCATATTTTCAGAAGTTCCCGATGTACTACTTCCTTCCGAAGAAGCGATATTTGACTACGAAAAGAGCATAGCGCTTGTTTTATTTCCTGGGAAAACTCGGCTTGTCTGACTAAAGACACGCGCCCGAATAAACGGAGTGCCCGAATCATTCTCAAAGCATCTTCTTGAAAGGAAATGGCCGCAGGTCGAGTTGTTCTGATATCTATCGGTCTTTTCCCCAAATCTTCTCGCGCCTTAAATGGGTCTACGATTTCTTTTGTGCTACAATCGTAAGCCATACTATTGAGCACAAAATCACGGCGCAAAAGATCTTCTTCTAATTCAGCATTGAAGCTAATCTCAAGGGGATGTCTTGCATCTGTGTAACTTTCTTCCTTACGAAACAGGCTAATTTCAACTTTCATTTCCAGAAAGTGCATGGACAAGGTCCCGTGGATGCGGTCAATCCTACTAGTATGGTAATTTTTTGCAATCGTTTCCAATAAGTCAAGATTACCTTTAAAAGCGATATCGTAATCTAGCGGTACCATGCCCAAAAGCAAGTCCCTCAGAGCTCCGCCCACGATATAAGATCTGACCCCCAATTTATGCAATTCCTCTACCAATGCATTCACTTCTTTTGGCATCATCATATCAAATACCTCTTTTTTATTATAGCACTAGAAGCCAAGAGAAAAACCACCCGAAGGTGGTTTTATTATTGTACGATAATGTTGCTAACTACAGGACGCTCTACGCCATCACTAGGCTTGTTCAATACCTCTCCATTAAATACCATAGAAGTCGAACCACCCCCATCAAGATTATACGCTTCCTTAATACCCAACTGGATAAGCACATCCTGTGCTTCTTCTAGGGTAACGCCAGACGACCAATCCGATTGACGTCCATCGATAACAATCATCAGTATATCCTTGTTGGGATACTCACCCACAATCGTTCTAGGCTGCTTTGCAGCTGCCCATTGGGATGGGATTGCCGTTTTCTTGCCTCCAGAAAGTAACTGGGGAACGAATGTCACGCCAGCATAAGGTTCTGTGTCCATCAATTCTTCCTTCGTTTCAAATTCACCACCGATTAATTTCCCAGAATTGGTAAATCCTGTAAAGGTTAGATTCTTGTATGTAGGAACAAAATCTCCGACTAATTCCCCCGCTACTACCGTATTTCCTAGTGGCAGGTATACGGTTTTACCTTGGGATACAGCACTATAAAAGCCACCTCCATTGATTGCTAAAACTCCACCCGCCCTTTTAAGGGCCACCGAAGTCGTCTCCCGCTGACTATTTTCCGCCATGCGTACCGATATGGCTTTTTGCTGTTTGGGCGTTACTTTGGCTACAAATCCCCGGTAGTCTATCTTATAAAAGTCGAACACCATAATACTCGATGACTTGGTATTGGAAAATCCAACGGGATCACCTAACAGTGAGATAATCTTCGCCTCATAGATATCATCGCTAGATTCCTTGTAATCTTGGGCATTTTTAGCCAATTGCTGCAATTTTTCCCGTTGGGCAGCATATTCTTCAGCTTGTTGTTCTAAATTACCATTAATTGACTCCACGTCTAGACGTAGCTCATTCAAGTCGTCTGCTAGGATGTCTAACGATTGGTGTATAGAGGCCGTGTCTATGGTTCCTGGACTAGCAGACAAGGCCATATTGCCTGGATTTTTTAACAAAGCAAAAGATAACATTAGCCCCAATGTCAATGAAAGGACTATGGGCATCAATATCCATATTTTTCTCATGGCCTTTGTGACAAGATCTGCAAGCTTTCTTCTAACGATTTCAACTGCTCATCCAGATCTTCTATCCTTTCACTAAGTTCTCTGCTGGTATCTTGGCTCATATCCAAAGTTTCATCCGCATTATCCAAAACATCGGCCAACTCTTTTATCTCATTTTTGAGTCCATCAACTCTCTCCTCAACTTCAGCAAGAGTCATTTCTGTATCTGCACGGAATACTTCCATTTCACTTGCAAGTTCCTGTTGAAATTCTTCTTGAATACGCGTTTCCATAGCTGAAATTTTCTGGTCTACCATATAAATGGAACCATAAATTAATCCAGCACAAATAAGCAAAAAGAGACATACTAGCGCTACTTCTTGAATGATTTTCTTTTCTTTTCTACTCATTCGCTTCTTGTTTTCTGTTGGTTTTTTTGTGTTCACTTGTTTATTTTCCATACACATCCCTATTTTCTATCCAGTGCTGTGAACGTTCCACAGCCCGCCTCCACTCATGATAATATTGCTCTCGTAATTCAGTTTGTATTTCAGGTTTGAAAACTCGGTCGATTGCTAGTGTCTCATCTAGGTCTTCCATACCGCTATAAAAGCCTGTAGCAAGACCAGCCAATGTTGCCGCACCAAATGCCGTTGTTTCTACTAGCTTAGGTCTAATCACAGGAGTATCCAACATTTGACTTTGAAATTGCATTAGAAAATCATTGGTAACTGCGCCACCATCTACTCTCAGTTTACGTAGTGGAACTCCAGATTCTTCCATCATCAAATCAAGGACATCTTTCACCTGATAGCAAATTGCTTCCAAGGCCGCTCTTACAAGATGATTTTTGTTTGAGCCTCGAGTCAAACCCACAATAATTCCTCTAGCATCCATATCCCAATAGGGTGCCCCTAGTCCTGTAAATGCCGGCACCAAATAAACACCACCATTGTCTAAAACACTCTTCGCCATCTGTTCACTTTCAGAAGCATGCTTTAGCAAACCCATCTCATCTCTGAGCCATTGGATTAGGGCACCAGCAATAAAGATACTACCTTCTAAAGCATAGGTTATCTGACCATCAAGCTTCCAAGCCACCGTAGTAAGAAGTCCTCTTTCACTATACACCGGCACTTTGCCCGTATTCATAAGAAGAAAGCAACCTGTTCCATATGTGATTTTCGCACTTCCTTTTGCAAAGCAACGCTGACCAAATAGCGCCGCCTGTTGATCTCCAATCATTCCTCCTATGGGAATACCCGCGAGTCTTTCCTCTGTTGCAACACCATAAAGATAGGATGAATCATGTAGTTCTGGCAACATGCTACGCGGTATGTCAAACAACGTAAGCAATTCCTCATCCCAGTCTCCTTTATGAATATTAAAAAGCATGGTACGGGATGCATTACTGCAGTCAGTTGCATGCACTTTCCCCTTCGTCAAACGATACAAAAGCCAAGTATCTATGGTACCAAAAAGCAGTTCACCTGCATTCGCCCTCGACCTTGCTTCTGGCACATGGTCCAAAATCCATTTAATCTTTGTTGCTGAAAAATAGCTATCCACCACCAAGCCTGTCTTTTGCTGGATCATCGGTGCATAACCTTCTTTGACCAAACGTTGACATTCTTCTTTGGTGCGCCGGCACTGCCACACGATAGCATTATATATTGGTTCCCCCGTTACTCTATCCCAAACCAATACTGTTTCCCGTTGGTTGGATATTCCGATTGCTGCAATTTTCTGACTCTCCCCTAGCTGATTTTTAGCATCTTCTGCTACCGCAATCTGAGTTTCCCAAATCACCATCGGGTCATGTTCTACCCAACCCGGCTCAGGATAAATCTGTGGAAATTCCTGTTGTGCTTTGGCAATAATATTCCCCTGGGCATCAAATACTATCGCTCGTGACGACGTGGTCCCTTGGTCTAATGCTAAGATGTATTCCTGCATATCTATCCTTCCCACCCGATAATTGCTTCATCCATCCAGTTCTCTACATCCTGAAAAACCTCTTTGCGGTTTATTTCATTGAATACTTCATGACGAGCACCCGTATACATTTGCACCGTCACCCGTTTAACACCAGCATCCTGGTAGGCTTTTTTGGCTTCCTTTACTCCTTGTCCATAGCCACCAACCGGATCATCTGTACCGCTCAAGAAAAGAAACGGTAGATTTTTGGATGTATGATCACAAGTTTTCTGCCTCCATGCCTTTTGAGCACCACTGATTAAATCATAGTAAAAAGAAGGAGGGCAAATAAAACCACAATATTCATCAGATACATAATCATCCACGCGTTCATCGTCTCTTGAGAGCCAATCATAACTAGTTCGTTTTGGTTCAAAGCGTTCGTTATGATTTTTAAATAACATTTCAGATAAGAATGGGCTAGGCTTCTTCTTATCACCAAAGAAATTAATCAAACCTGCAATACGTTTGCCTACGGCACCCATAGTCCCAGGATTTTTAGGCGTTCCTGAAAGTATTACACCAGCCAAATCTTCTTTCTTTGTAGAGGCAACGCTTCTTGCCAATAAACTACCCATACTATGGCCTAACAAAAATTGGGGCAAATCATCGTGCCTAGCGTGGATGAGTCCCAACATTTGATTGGCGTCTTCCTCCAAAAGTTCCCAGCCATGTTGGTAGGCGATCATCCCTTTGGGGAAATCCAACACCTGCGTTTCTCCACATCCGCGTTGATCATATATGTACACCTTAAAGCCTCTATCTGCCAAATAAGTACATAGTTCCTTATATCTTCCCTTATGCTCGGCCATGCCATGGAGCACCAATAGGGTAGCTCTGGGGTCCATTTTGGGATGATATACATCCACATGCAGTGCTACCTTTTCTCTTGTCTTGACTGTGAAATGTTCTACCATGTCTCCTCCTTGCATCATGCTCTTAAATGCTCTGCTCTAGGAATATTTCTTGGCTATTGATACTTTCAGCGCCTTGGGGTTTTCTACGATAAATTCCATCATCCCCCAATACTCTACACTTTACATTGTCCGCAAAATGTAAGGCCAATATCCGTTCCAAACGTTCTTTGGCCTTATTCTCTAAGATAGGAAACAAGGTTTCCACCCTCCGGTCTAAGTTACGTCGCATCCAGTCGGCACTCGAAAGAAAATAAAGTGGATCCCCGGCGTTGCCAAATTTGAAAATACGAGAATGCTCCAGAAAACGGCCCACAATGCTATATACCTCTATGTTCTCACTTAGCCCCTTTTTGCCTGGTAGTAACCCACATATTCCTCTTACCATAAGACGAATTTTCACACCTGCTTTTGAAGCCTCGTACAGTTTTTCGGTTATTTCTTCGTCAATCAAAGAATTAATTTTCACTTCTATGGAAGCAGGCAAACCATTTTTCGCATTTTCAATTTCCTTGTCGATTAATTGGTAGAATTTAGACCTCAGATTTTCGGGTGCTGTGGCCATACACTGCAGATGATTTACCTTGGTGTATCCCGACAAAGAATTAAAGATTGCACTCACATCCTCCCCAATCTTCTTATTGCTTGTCATAAGGCCCAAATCCACATACAGCTTTGCTGTCACATCATTGTAGTTCCCTGTAGATAGGTGCACATAGCGCTCTATGGTATCGTGTTCCTTGCGCACCACCAAGAGCAATTTACAATGCGTTTTTAGGCCTACCAAACCATAGATGACGTGCGCGCCCGCTTTTTCCAATTTCTTAGCCCATATGATATTGCTTTCTTCGTCAAAGCGAGCTTTCAGTTCTACTAGAACTGTCACCTGCTTTCCGTTTTCTGCCGCTGTAGCCAAGGCTTCAATGATGGGAGAATTACCACTTACCCGGTAGAGTGTCATTTTAATTGCTAGAACATTCGAATCACTAGCCGCATAACGCACCATATCGATAACGGGTGTAAATGAATCGTATGGATGGTGCAGTAATACATCCTTCTTTCGCAGCTTTTTAAAGAAACTCGAGGCGTCCTTGTAGGTCATCGCTTGATGGGACGTGAATGGCTTATATGCCTCCGCTTGTAGTGGAACCTCGCGGACGAATTTCATCAAGAATGTTAAATCGATGGAGTGCAGTACCCTAAACGTCTCACGAGCGCTGACCTCTAAACGTTCTTGAAGAATGCGGAGTAAACGAAGATCCATATCCGACTGCACTTCTAGACGAACCACCTTGCCCCATTTACGCATTTTCAGTGTCTCCTGAATGGTCGCCAAAAGGTCTTCTGCTTCTTCCTCGTCATAGCCCAAATCGGCGTTTCTAGTAATACGATAGTGACCATACGCTAAAATCTTGTGGTTATCGAATAATTCACCCAAATGTTCCTTAATAATCTTTTCCAACAAGATAAAGCAACGCTTTCCTCCAGAGGATGGCACCTCAATATAGCGTGGTAGCACTGATGGTGTTTGTACCGTTGCAAAAAGATATTTGTCCCTATGCTTCTGACTTTGCAGCAAAAGGCCCACATTAAGTGTCTTGTTTTGAATTAAAGGAAATGGCCTTGACTGATCTACGACCAAAGGCGTAAGTACAGGGTAGACCATCTCTTTATAATAACGTTCTGCAAAGTCTTTTTGTTCCTTATTCAATTCCCGATATCGATAAAAACGTACCTGCTTTTTCTTTAGGTCATCCAATAACTGAAAATAGGCATTATACTGACGAGTATACATCTCGTGTACTTTTTTGTTGATAACCTCTATTTGCTTAAGAGGATTCATCCCAGAGGGGTCCTCAATCTTAACTCCTGCTTCAACTTGATCCCACAGTGAACCTACACGAATCATATAAAATTCATCTAAATTAGAGCTCACAATAGATATGAATTTTAGGCGTTCCAATAAGGGGCTATTTCGGTCCTCTGCTTCTTCCACCACGCGGCTGTTGAAGGCCAGCCAACTAAGCTCTCGGTTAATATATTTATTCATACGTCACTCCTTCCGTCGAGAATTGACAGTTTACCTTGTCCTATGCATCAATTATACTATAACTGAAGGAGGATTTCTGCCATGAAAAATAAACTTAACTTAAAATTCAAGATATGGTTGGAGAACGACGGTAAAGCATTCGGTGATGGACCTTATCAGCTACTGATTGGCGTTAATAATCTAGGTTCTCTAAGAAAGGCTGCTCAGGATATGAATATGTCCTATAGCCTTGCCCACAAACTTATTAAAAGCCTAGAGGTAGAATTGGGTTATCCCTTGATTGAGCGCACTGTGGGCGGAGCAGGCGGCGGCGGTAGCAGTCTTACCAAGGAAGCCAAAGACTTAATGCAGAACTATCATTCCTTCATTCAAGAAGCAGAAGCAGCATTAAACCAGCTTTTCCATAAATATTTTGCAAAAACAAACATCTCGTAGCAATTCAAGAATCATGAAAGTCGGGCACTGGATTCGATTCTTCCAGTACAAAAAAGAGGCTCTTGCGAGCCTCCTCTACTATCCTACAAATTTTTCCACTTGCTCCACAATCGATAGTATCTCCGGTGTAGCTTGGTACTCATGAATTTTTCCCTCATCGGAAAGGCGAGTGAATTCCGGATCGATGGGCACTCTTCCCAGCACAGGCAGATTGAACTTATTAGCCAGTTCCTCCCCATGTCCCTTACCGAAAATCTCAATTTTTGTACCACATTCAGGGCACATTGCATAGCTCATATTTTCGATGATACCAATTACTTTCTTGTCCATTTTTTCAGCCATGTGAACGGCTTTCCCTACTACCATACCTGCCAAGTCCTGTGGTGTGGTTACCATAACTACGCCTTCCACATCGCAACTTTGCAAAACAGTTAAGGGTACATCACCAGTTCCAGGAGGCATGTCAATCAAAAGAAAATCCAATTCGCCCCAGTTAACTTCGTTAAAAAACTGGCCTACAATCTTTCCTACCAAAGGTCCTCTCCAGATGACCGGTTGGCTTGCATCCTCCAATAGTAAATTAATGGACATTACTAAGACGCCACTGTCTGACATCACGGGGTCAATAAATCCATTTTCACCTTTATCCGGGTGACCAGCTACACCAAATATTTTGGGAATGCTGGGGCCGGTTATATCTGCGTCCATCACACCAACCTTGTAGCCTTTATGGGCCAGTGTCGCTGCCAGCAGAGAGGTTGCAGAAGATTTTCCTACACCACCTTTTCCACTAGCGACTGCAATTACGTGTTTGATATTCTTATCCATATTACTCTCCTTCTTCTGTCAAAAATCTAAGCGATACCATCATCTTGACAAACTCCGCTTTCAGTTCATTGGGAATAAGGCCAAAGAAAGATTGTTTTTCTGTCTTTGATGCTTCGAGCATCAGACCCAAGTCATCTGCATACGACAACTTCCCAACTGTTTTTAATCCTTCTGCAATAGCAAAATCCAAGATATGCATCGTGTAGTCTTTGTTTAAATCGTGCTTATTGATACATAAACAAACAGGAATTCCCTTACCTTGCAACAAGGGCAAATTTCTTTTCAAAGCCTCCAAATCCTTTTTGGTTGGTTCAACTACCAAAAGGCTCAAGCTTGCATCCTCCATAATATCCAAGTTGGTGTCGTCAAAGCCTGCCGCCAAATCTACCACTAGGTATTTGGCTTGTCTTGCCACAGCCAGTTTCAACGCTTCTTGGTATACCTGCCTTGCAAAGGCTTCATCAAAAACCTGGGCTCCTTTAAGATCTGTATCCACCAAAAGTCCTGCATCTGTGTCAGCATAAAACCAACGTCCAGCTGGATTCGAGGTCATATAGAGGGCCTCAGTAGGGCATGCTTGTATGCATTTCCCACAACCGTCGCAAAGACATGGATCGATATATTCTAAACGAATAGCCCCTTTGGGGCAAACCGCGATACACTGCCCTGTCTTATTACAACTAGATTCAAATCTTTTGGCCATTAGTGTCTTGCTGTGTTCCATCTCACGAAATGGCTCGCCTCCAGCAAAAGCACGGACTCCCATATGAGAAAAGGATACATCTGCCATTAACGCATCGTCAAGAATTTTCCCCAATACAGCGGCAACCAGAGATTTGCCTGTTCCACCGGACGCCCCAGTAATACATATCGTCTTCATATTAAACCTCCGGAGCAAGCAAGGAGAAAACATCCTTCATCAGGTTGTATACCCCTTGGTTATCTTCGGCCAATACTGTATCTTCACTAAGTTCGTAGGCAAAATACCGATTAAAGGGAATTGAGCCCACATACGCTATCTCCAATTCCTCCAATAAGTCTAAAAGCCCTTTATCTACCTCTTCTCTGGCTTTATTGACCAAAACAGCACAGCTCGTATTGTTTTTAAGCATTTCTGCTGCCATGAAACCGATATCCAATCGTCCGAATACACCTGGTTCAACCACGATAAGTGCCAAATCTGCCCTCGTAGCTTTTTTTCGTAGATCACAATTCAACCTAGCATGTCCATCAAGAATCTCGCACTCTAGACCTTCTTTTTTGGCAACGTAACGTAGCGATTCAGCAACAGTAGTTCGTCCTACGCCTCCCTTGAGGCCCGTTACCAGTATGCTATTCATTTTTTCCCCTATATTGTTCCACAGCAGCTAAAAGGCCTCTCACGCCTAGCAAGGAGCAGTGCTTCTTTTTCTCGGGAATTCCACCCAAAAAAGCAACCACATCATCATCCGTTACCTGCAAAGCCTCATCCAAATCTTTACCCATCACCATCACGGACAGGGCTGAGCTAGTAGATATGGCACCAATGCAACCAAATACCAAATACTTCAAATCTTCAATCTTGTTGTCCTTAACCTTAAGGAATACCTCAATATAGTCCCCGCAGTTGGGGTCCCCGACCTTAACCTTAGCATCGGCATCTTCTATCTCTCCTACATTCTTAGGGTCTAAAAAATGATTGATGACATTTTCAGTATATTCATCTGTTACCATTTCATCTGTTGTATAATCCATACTATCCCTTCTTTCTCTTCTATGATTCAAGCCAATTGGCGTTCAATGCAAATCTCACTAAATTATATGCCTTGAGTCGCTCTTAGACAAGTTCACATACCTAATTTCGTATTTTTATGATAAAATTTAGCTTGTCAAATGAAGTAAAGGAGAAAATTATGAACTTATTTAACAAAGAAGAAGTATTGGCCGTGATTAAAAACTGGTATGATAGCTTTGATTCTCATGCCCCCATAGAAACCTATAAATCATTACTCGCCCAAGGTGAACTCTTCATTGATCTGCCACCCAAACCCAAGACAGATTTTGAATCATTTTCCACCTGGTATGAAGAAAATAACAAAACCTTCTTCGATGGCAAGCACACTCTCAAAAGCATCGATATTAGCATGGAAAAAGAAACGGCTACGGCAATCATTCCCTTGCATTGGGATGTACGTATGTGGACACCAGGAGATGCCAAAAGCAATGAACTTCATCTCGATATGGTTACCACCATTACATTTGTACCTGACCCAGAAACTGGTGCACCACGCATCCAAAAATATCTTTCCGAAGAATAAAAAAGAAAGAAACGTGAATTGGCTAATTCACGTTTCTTTTTATATAGACCATTTTCATAACTAGTCTCTTCATTTTTTCCTATTTCTTCTCAGCAAGAGCCTTCAAGATTTTATCCGGTGTAACTGGCATTTCAAAGAATTCACAATCTATGGCATCCGTTATCGCATTAATAACAGCAGGAGCAACAGCATCTGTAGCTGCTTCGCCAATACTCTTTGCACCAAACGGTCCATGTTTTTCACCATTTTCAACCAAGATAATATCTATCTTAGGCATATCTGAGGCCTTAAATAGCTTGTATTTTTTTAGATTGTTGTTTGTCGGCTTTCCATCCTCGTCCCAAAGAATTTCTTCCTTGGTCGCATAGCCTAGCCCCATCTGAATACCACCGTGGATTTGACCCTCAGTCGTAAGTAGATTAATAGACTTACCAATATCATGTGCTGCCACAATCTGAATTACGCGAACCTCACCTGTCTCAGTATCCACCTCTACTTCAGCAAAATCTGCAATGTAGGCACCTGGATCGAAGAAGGATTGGTAGCTCTCTGTTGCATACAGACATTGTGAATTTGGTCCCGCTTGCGCCTTAAGAACCACTTCTTCCAAAGTTATACGCACATCAGGATTTGTAGCCTTCGCTACACATCCGTCCACCAAGACCAAGCCTTGAGTTGGTATATTCATGATATGACTTGCAATCTCTCGTAGCTTTAGAGAAAGAGCTTCCGCAGCCTTCACTGTGGCCTTACCTGCTACCCAGGTACTACGGCTAGCATGTGCTCCGTTATCCCAGAAAATTACGTCCGTATCTGAATCGACAACCGTGATACGTTCTACTGGAATACCGAGCACCTCAGAAGCCATCAACGCTAAGGTCACACTAACACCTTGGCCCAACTCATGAGTACCAGTAATCAAGCTGCAAGAACCATCCTCATTCATTTTGATGGAGATGGTTGAATAGTCAAACTGTGCATGCATAAAACCTGCACCGTGTACACCGCAGGCAACACCCACACCTCTTCTGTAGCGACCTTCATCTTTCTTACGAGCAACTTTTTCTTTCCAGCCAAATTTTTCGGCACCTTTTTCTAAACATTCTTTTACGTAAGCATCGCCCAAGGTTTCGTCGTATTTATAGTTCCAGCCTCGAGGATCCACTAGATTTTTCATACGGAATTCAACCTGATCATAACCCAATTTACGAGCAATGCAATTAAAATGAATCTCTTTGGTTGCAATAATTTCAGGTGCGCCGTATCCGCGCATAGCACCGGAAATCATCGTATTTGTATAGGTCGGGTATCCATGGATGCGGTAGTTTGGCACATCGTATACACGGGTCATCTTATCTAGCATAGCACCCGTTACATCGAATGCTGAGCTACAATACGCACCTGTATCCACAAT
Source organism: Clostridia bacterium (assembly GCA_016887505.1). Classification (NCBI taxonomy): domain Bacteria; kingdom Bacillati; phylum Bacillota; class Clostridia; species Clostridia bacterium. The sequence continues at coordinate 1,232,177 of CP069393.1, forward strand.
AACATTCGCTTCCTGGGCTACCACTTTACCATCTTTGTCTACGCCAGTTGTGATATCGAAATGAGAACCGTGTCGGCATCTTGAAGCACTAATTACATCTCTGCGTGTCATTTCAATTTTGACAGGTCGTCTAGATTTCATAGCTAGAATCGCTGCTACTGGCTCTAGTATCACTTCTAGTTTTCCACCAAAAGCGCCACCCACAGTAGGACGAATAACCTTAATTTTATTCATGGACATATCAAAAATTTCTGACAATACAGCACGGAATGGGAAGTTATTTTGAGTCGGTGTCCAAACGGTCAGATTTCCATTTTTATATTCAGCCATGCTTGCATGCAATTCAATTGCCGCATGGTGTACTTTCTGTGTGCTAACCTTATGATTAAATACATGCGCCGCCTTGGCCATTTCACCATCTACGTCGCCTGCCTCAGAACTCATATCAGCAATGCGATTGCCACCTGGCCAGATTTCTGGCGCCCCTTCTTCTGACGCTTTTCTAGCATCCACTACTACGGGCAGTTCTTCATATTCCACCTTGATTAGCTTTATGGCTTCATTGGCCGTAGCTTCATCAACTGCTGCAACAGCAGCAACTCGATCACCCACGAATCGCACCGTATCTGCAAAGATGGTCTCATTTTTCAGAATATCTTGACCAGCAAAAGTCATGTAGCTGTTGTATTTGGTCATGGGTGAATTAAAGCAATGAGCAATCGCTTTAACTCCTGGAAGTTTTTCTGCTTCACTTGTATCAATACTCTTAATCTTAGCATGGGCTAATGGACTAAGAAGCAACTTACCAATTAACATATGGGGTCTGTCAATATCTGCCAAATATACCGCTTCACCTCTAACCTTGGAAACAGCATCTAGAATTGGCATGCGACTACCAATCTGACGATTATCTTTTGATTTAACTTGAGGTGCAGGAACCTCTTCGCCACGCATGCGTTTTGCAGCCAATTGCACAGCTTCAACAATCTTCACATATCCGGTACAACGGCATAGATTGCCATCTAAGGTTTTATTGATATCTTCTTCCGTGGGATTCAAATTTTTATTTAGCAGTCCCACCACGGAAATAACCATACCTGGTGTGCAAAATCCACATTGGATTGCGCCCGTTTCTACAAAAGCCTGCTGTACAGGATGCAGGTTTTCTCCCTCAGCAATACCCTCGATGGTCACTATTTTTTTGCCCTCACACTTTTTTGCCAATACTACGCATGAGTTTTTCGCTACACCATCGATTAGAACCTTGCAAGCACCGCAATCATTCGTTGCACAACCACACTTAGTGCCTTTGAGATTCAATACCTCACGGATAACTTTCATTAGAGTCCACTTGTCTTCAACTTGGACACGCACATCTTCATTATTCACGTTCAATAATAATTCTTGCATCTAAACACCTCTCTCCACTGCAGCTTCTACAGGCTGCATCCATCTTTTTGAGCAGTTCACACCCGTCACTACAGTATACACGATAGTCTTTAATTTATTAATAGAATTTTATCTTGACATACATTTTTTCATGAATGAATCCATATAAGTACGACGAATTTACACCAGCCGGCAAGGGGTCATACCCTGCCAACAAGAATCCTTAAATCCAGATATCTTTCAGCATACATCCGCTTACCACCAAGTGTTTTTATCGATTATACAAAGGCCTTAGAGGCACTGATCCATTTCATATCCAGGTAGGAACTAGTTTCTTTATCCTAAGATAAGTTTGACATACGCACTAAAGTAAATGGCGAGACAAGTGCGGTCTAACTTCAGCACTTCAAAAATCCCTTGCCCTCACATAATCCTTTTACACTCAAACAAATTTATCCCAAGTTATGGTTATTTCTAATTCTACGTGTGATATCATATTGTAAGCATTACGAAAGAATATGGAGATGAAAAATGGAAAAGCAACCGTTATACGATAAAATCAGACTTGCCCTACTGAAAGTCATTAAGAATATGAAACCAGGGAAGAATAAACTTCCTTCGGAAAAATACCTAATTGAAAAATTTAACGTGAGTCGTTCAACCCTGCGAACAGCTTTGAATGCTTTAATTCTTGATAAAACCATTACAAGGAGTAAAGCAGGAGATATCTATGCCTTTCCTTCCGTCAGTAAGCTTGCTTTTCGGATGGACCAGTATGAAGAGATACGAGAATTGCTCGGTGCTTCCGGAGAGGTTAGCACCCTTTCTAGCAAGCCCGTTCTCACCAAGCCCTCTAAAGAAATGTTACATCGTATGCCGGAAGTGGAAGGAAATCCTGTATACAGTTGGGCCATTCGCTATATGCTAAACGGAAAATTAGTCGTGTATGCGGAATTTGAAATGCCTGAAAAGTACTTTATTAAAGAACCACCGGAAGAGTATTTTACGACTTTCAAGCAATATATGAAGGACTACTTGACGCCTGATATCACCTATCATATTAGTTGGATTAATTCTGATCTCAGGCCTGACCTGGCTGAAATTTTTCACTCGAAAAAGCAAGTGATCGAAACCTGGGAACAAGTATTTAAGGATCTTCATGACCAGTCCATCTGCTTTTGCAAGCTTTCCTTCCATCCTGAAGAACTAGATTTAAGCATCGTTGTAAGCCTATAAAGAGTAAGATACCACGCTGAAAAACGTGGTATCTTACTCTTTTGCAGTATATGCTACAATTCAGCCTTTAGCTCCATAATGACATCCCTAAGCTCCGCTGCCTTCTCAAATTCTAAGTTTCTCGCCTTCTTTGTCATTTCTTTTTCCAACGAATCTATCATTTTTCGAAGCTCCGATTTTTTCATACTGGACAATTTAATATCACCCTTAATCCCTGCAGTCTTGTCCAAATCTTTGTAGGTCAATTCAATAATATTGTTCACCTTTTTATGAATGCTTTCAGGTGTAATGCCGTTTTCTATATTGTATTCATGCTGAATTTTTCTTCTTCGATTGGTCTCATACATCGCTTTCTTCATTGAATCTGTCACATGATCTCCATAAAGAATCACTTTTCCTTCAGCATTTCTAGCAGCCCGTCCAATGGTCTGAATCAGTGAACGTTCCGATCTCAAGAAACCTTCCTTATCAGCATCCAGTATCGCTACCAAGGAAACTTCGGGAATATCTAGTCCTTCGCGCAATAGGTTAATTCCAACCAACACATCGAATTCTCCAAGCCTTAGGTCTCGAATGATGGCCATGCGTTCTATAGTATGTATTTCCGAATGAAGATACCTCACCCGCACATCCATCTTCTCGTAATAATCCGTCAAGTCTTCTGCCATGCGCTTGGTCAAGGTGGTAACCAAAACCCGCTGTTGGGCAGCCACTCGCTCTCTGATTTCAGCTAGCAAGTCGTCCACCTGTCCCTCCACAGGTCTCACCTCTACTTCTGGATCTAATAAGCCTGTGGGACGAATAATCTGCTCCACGATTCGGGTAGAATGGGACCGCTCATAGTCTGATGGTGTAGCTGAAACATAAACGACCTGGTTGACCATAGATTCAAACTCTTGAAAATTGAGTGGCCGATTGTCAAGCGCTGAAGGCAGCCTAAAGCCATGCTCGACTAAGACTGTTTTTCTAGCCTTATCACCAGCGGACATGCCTCCAATCTGGGGAATACTGACGTGGGACTCGTCCACCATCAACAGAAAGTCCTTGGGAAAATAATCGAACAAGGTGGAAGGTCGATCCCCTGCTTTTCTACCTGTTAGATGTCTAGAATAATTTTCAATACCTGAACAAAAACCAATCTCCTGCAGCATCTCCAAATCATACTTGGTCCGTTGCTCTATACGTTGTGCCTCCAACAGCTTATTGTTTTCCATGAAGAACTTTATTCTCTGATTCAATTCTTCCTTAATGGTCTTCACAGCACGCTTCAAGTTTTCCTCTCCTGTGACATAATGACTCGCAGGAAAAACGGCGATATGCTTTCTTCTCGCATTCAAAGCTCCGGTTAACGTATCAATTTCCACAATTCTCTCTACTTCATCTCCAAACATCTCTACCCGGACTGCTGTTTCTCCATTGGAAGCAGGAATAATCTCAATCACATCGCCACGAACCCTAAATGTACCTCGATGAAAGTCTAAATCATTGCGGCTATATTGAATATCCACTAATTTTCGTAAGATATCATCTCTAGAAATCTTCATTCCTTCTCTAAGCGACAGCATCATTTCCTTGTAGTCTTCTGGGGAACCTAATCCATAGATGCAAGACACGGAAGCCACAATGATGACATCTTTTCTCTCATACAGTGCTGCCGTTGCGGAGTGCCTCAGCTTATCAATCTCGTCATTGACTGAGCTATCCTTCTCAATATGTGTATCCGATGAGGGAATGTAGGCCTCTGGTTGGTAGTAGTCATAGTAACTGACAAAATATTCCACCGCATTGTCTGGAAAAAACTCTTTGAATTCACTACAAAGTTGAGCTGCTAACGTCTTATTGGGCGCCATCACGAGAGTAGGCTTCTGTACCTGCTCTATAACATTTGCCATAGTATATGTTTTTCCGCTGCCGGTTACCCCCAATAGCGTCTGATGAACATGTCCATCTTTAATTCCCTCCACCAACTCTTTTATTGCCTGCGGCTGATCTCCCTTCGGTTCGAATTCAGATACCAACTTGAATTTATCCATACACCTTAATCCTCTTTTCATCTCAATATATATATAATACCCAAAAAAAGGCAGAGCTCCAACAAAAAAGGAACGGTCCTAGGACCGTTCCGCAAAATTGCAGCTACTATTACATCAAGAAATCTCCATAATCTCTAGGAACGAGTGAGCCGTCCTTGATTGCATCTTCAACTTCCATAATCTTTGCTTTTTGTTCTTCCGTTAAGATATCGTCAAACTTGTAGAATGGACTTAAGTAAATAACACCTTCAGCCACACCCATCATGAAGTTACTGGCTTCAAAATCATCCATCATGTATTTGTCAACAAAAGCTACAAACGCAACAGGCATTTCCGCAACACCTGATACAATAATGGTGTCTGGTGCCAAATCAGCTTGGTCGCCGATAGAACCAATTGCATATACACCATTTTCTTCTGCTGCTTCAATAACGCCCATACCGGCATGGTCAGCATTTTGCATCACGATATCCGCACCTGCTTCAATCATTGAATTGGCAACTTCTTTTGCCTTAGCAGCATCATCAAAGCTACCCGTTAGCGTAGTGAGAACCTCAATATCCGGGTTGATATATTTCGCTCCTGCCTCAAATCCAGTAATAGAGTCTGCGATAGAAGGGATGTTCATTCCACCGATTGCACCGACTACACCGCTTTCAGAAACAACAGCGGCTACAACACCCTGCATAAATCCTTGTGCTGCATTGTCATTTTGTACTGAAGAAACATTTGGTGGTTGTACAATATTCGTAGAAGTTACAGCAAACTGTACGTCTGGAAACTCCGGAGCCACGCGCATTGCAGCATCTCCAAATTCACCACCATGGCCGAATACTATATCATAGCCACTGCTTGCATATAAGCGGAATACTTCGTCGTAGTCAGAAATGGGAGTGCTCTCATTGTAAGCAATCTCAGCACCATACTTTTCTTGGATTGCAAGAATACCATTATAGGCTGAAGCATTCCAACCACCGTCACCGATTGGTCCTGGTAAAATTACGGCTACTTTCAACGGTTCTTCCATAGGTTCTTCATCAGGTTCTTCCATAGGTTCCTCGCTGGGTTCCACAGTAGGTTCTTCCTCACCAGCACACCCAGTCACTAAGGCAGTCATCATCATGAACACAAGCAAAATACTTAAAAACTTTTTCATGTTCTTCCCCCTTTAATGTAATGATACTTTTTGGAAACAATTTTTCCATACATAGTATATTAAACGAATAGTGTAATTTTCCTTTATTCTGATGGCTTTTTTAGAAAATTTTAGTGTCTAAAACTCTACTCACTTGCCTATTCTCTATCTAGTCTGAGTAAAAGCATGCATAAAAAAGAGGAGGCATTCCTTTAAAATCGGAATGCCTCCTCTTTACTGATAAACTTATAGACTACATCATGAAATCGCCTAGTTCTCTAGGAACGATTGAACCATCTTTGATTCCATCTTGGATTCCCATGATTTCTGTTTTTTGTTCTTCCGTTAAAATATCGTCGAATTTGTAGAATGGGCTAAAGTGAATAACGCCTTCAGACACACTCATCATGAAGTTTGCAGCTTTAAAATCATCTTGCATGTATTTATCTACATAAGCTACAAAAGCAATCGGCATTTCAGCCATACCTGACAATACAATTGTCTCCGGTGCTAATTCAGCTTGGTCACCAATTGAACCCAAAGCATAAATTCCATGCTCTTCACAGGCTTCAATAACACCCATACCAGCGTGGTCAGCATTCTGCATAACTACGTCAGCACCAGCTTCGATCATAGAATTTGCTACTTCTTTAGCCTTGGCTGCATCATCAAAGCTACCTGTCAAAGTGGTCATCACTTCGATGTCTGGATTGATGTACTTAGCACCAACTTCGAAACCAGTGATTGAGTCAGCAATAGATGGGATGTTCATTCCACCAATCGCGCCAACTACACCCGTTTTACTAATGATAGCGGCGGCTGCGCCTTGCATAAAGCCTTGAGAAGCATTGTCGTTCTGAATCGAAGACACATTCGGCTCTTGTACAATATTGGTTGAAGTTACAGCAAACTGTACATCTGGAAACTCTGGTGCTACACGCATTGCGGAGTCACCAAATTCACCGCCATGACCAAAAATAATATCAAAGCCATTGTTGGCATACATGCGGAATACTTCATCATAGTCAGAAATAGGTGTACTTTCGTTATAGGCTACTTCTGCACCATATTTTTCTTCGATGGCTAAAAGGCCATTGTAAGCTGATGCGTTCCATCCACCATCACTAATCGGACCTGGTAGAATTACAGCCACCTTCAATGGTTCTGCTGGTTCCTCTCCACTTGATTCGCCTGTTGGTTCATCTGAACTACAACCGGCCACAAAAGATACGATCATCATAAACACTAATAGAATACTTAACAGTTTTTTCATTTTGTCCCCCTCGTTTGTTACTTTCTATAGGATTACTCCTACTGAAGTTAAATTCACTGTGAAAATAGGTGTTCCTTCTTTTATTTAATACTTTTTATTTTTTCTTTTTATCATCAAAAATTTCCATAACTAGGCAAATTTTTCCTTTTTTCACCCCCGCTATTCAAGGCTCTCACCAGATTCAAGCACCTCCACCGCTTTAGTCAGTTGAGCATCAATATCGAGATGCAAGGCATTTTCCCCATAGATGGCTTCCATATATTCTTCCTCAGTCATAGGAACCTCATATTCAGGTGTCAATCCAATACCATGTAAGCTTCTCTTGTTTGGGGTCAGATACCGGGCAATGGTCAGTTTTATATAGTCTCCATGGAGCGTCTGGTAAAACCGTTGTACCGTTCCTTTGCCAAAGGTCTGTTCTCCTACAAGGACACCCCGTTTGGTATCTTGAATCGCACCAGCCAAGATTTCTGAAGCACTAGCTGTATTGCCATTCACCAAAACCGCCAAAGGCAGTTCCAGATTACCGCCCGTCGCTTCTTGCGTACTGATAGAATCCCTGGTTTCTTCAAAAACGATAGGGCCCTCAGGCAAAAACAAGGAGGCCACGCCATAAGCACCAGTAGTCTGTCCACCTCCATTGTTGCGAAGGTCAATGATCAGTCCATCTATATCACCAAGTTCCAAAAGATCGTCACGAAACTGTTCTGGCGTCAACATAGTAAAATTGCTAATATAGATATAGCCTATGTCTGTATCTTCTATCTTAGATGAGAAAGTGGAATCATATTCCACAAACGCTCTGGTTAAAACCAAATCCTCTTCTTCTCCCGATTCACGTAGTACCCGCAAGGTAAATGAAGTCCCTTCTTCGCCCTTAAGCAGCAAAACAATCTCATCGGATTCCAAACCATCCAAAGAAATATCGTCTGCCATTAGCATGCGGTCTCCTTCCAACAAACCAGCAGCCTCTGCCGGAGAGTCTTCAAATACCGCCATAACCAAAGGACCGTCATCGTCCACAGTAAAATAAATCCCGATACCAGCAAATCCACCTTGAAGACGTTCTGACATCGAGTCATACTCTTCTTTGGTCATATAAGCGCTATATGGATCTCCTAAACCATTCACCAAGCCTTCATTCATACCATCCCATAGTGCTTCTGAATCTGGTTCTTCGTAGAATGCTTGATTAACAATAGTATAGGTAGACAGCAGATTTCCGACACTGTCATAATTGATTCCCAAAAAAATCAGGGTTGCAACAGTAAAAATGATGCAAATCCCTGCCAATATTTTCCCGATAATTCGTAGAGCTTTTTTCAATTCAGTCCCCCTTCTCGAGCCTGTTCTTTAGGCACTTCAAGTATTCGTCCCGGATTATTTGAAAGTCTTCCCATGTTGGCGCCTTCAAATCTTCATTTCTTAGTAGTGCTGCCGGATGATAGGTTGGCAGCACCAGTATCCCATTTTGTTTGCGCCATTTTCCCCGTAGACTTCCCATGGACTGTTTGGTCTCGAGAAGTGCACCTGTAGCCGCACGACCTAATGTCACCACAAAATCCGGATTCAATAGAGCAATTTGCCCCATCAAATAAGGCATGCAATGAGCAACTTCTTCCGGATTGGGTGTGCGGTTCCGAGGTGGTCTACACTTTATTATATTGGTTACAAAAATTGACTTGCTAGAGATGTCAGCTGCCTTAAGAATTTTTGCAAACAGCTGACCTGCTTGACCCACAAAAGGAATACCCTTTTCATCCTCATTTTTTCCAGGTGCTTCCCCCACAAAAAGAATGACTGGGTCTTTTGAGCCTGCACCGAATACCACTTTGTTTCTCGTCTGGTATAGGTCACATAAATGGCACTTTTCAACCTGGCCTCTTAGCTCTTGTAGTAATTCCTGATTGTTCATCAGAGATCTCCATTCAAATATGGCCAAGGACTAGTATGATTACCTTGTATACGCACTTCAAAGTGCAGATGGTTACCGGTACTTAGGCCGGTGGTTCCAACATAACCAATCGTATTGCCCTTGATGACGATATCTCCTTTTTGTACGGCCAACTTGCTTTGATGGCCATACATACTAGTCAATCCGCCGCCATGGTCAATGATGGTACAATTGCCATACGCACCATACCAGGCCGCATATATTACTGTTCCATTTGCCGCGGCCACAATACGTGAGCCACCATTTGCTGCAATATCGATCCCAGTATGCATGGATCGTTTTTTGGTAATCGGATGGATACGCCAACCATAAGGACTCGTAATACGAGTATAACCTGGAGTAGGCCAGGTAAACTTTCCGCCAGTATAGCTACCACCATTTTTCTGAGAGGCTATATAATCCTTAATCATGGCCTCAATTTCCTTATTGGACTCTTGTTCTTCGTCCAAGGCTTTTTGAGCTACCTCTTTTTCGCTTAATAGCTTGTTTTGCAAAGAAACTTTATCGCTCTTCGCCGTATACAAGGAATTTTTAGAAGCTTCCAGCTCAGCCCTCGATTCCTCGAGCGATTTTTGGTCCTCAACCAAGGAGATTTTCATTTCCTCTAAGGTTCTTCGCTGACTATCTAATTCATCCAAAAGACTAATGTCTCCACCTGCCAATCGAGACAAAAGTTCGTAGCGTACCAAAAAGTCTGTCATATCTGTAGAATCAACTAGAACTTCAACATAGTCTACATCTTTATTCTCATAAATTGCTCTCAAACGATTCTGCAAAGTCTGCTGTCTAGAGGCATACCCAAGCTCCGTCATTACCAGGTCTTCTTCCAAGCCAGAAATCATAGCTTCCTTTTCTGCTATGGCCATCTCCAGGGCACTAATTTCCTTTTCCCTTGCCTGAATCCGTTGGTCTAGATTGGCCATTTCAGAAGAAACACTATTGATTTCACTCTTGGTTGAATTAATAATATTCTTGTAGCGATTAATATTGTTTTTAACTTCTTCCTGGGCTTGTTGTAACTCATCCAAAGAAACCGCAAAAGCAGCAGCTGGCAAGGACATAAGAATCGCGAATGTCAAAAAGATGCAAAACAGCTTTTTAAAACTTGATACTTTTTTCATAGTATGCCCCCTATACTTTGAGATATTTTCGGATAGATAGATTGCTACCAAACAAACCGATACTGAGCCCAATTGCAAGTAATCCTGCCAGTACCTTTAAAATCAGAATCTGGTCATTAATGGGCGTTATGAAACTCACCGCTCCCTGAACTGAATCACTGAAAAAGTAGTAGGAAAGATAGAGAAAGATATCAGCAAGGAATGCACCTGCTACTCCGAGCAGGCCGCCTTTAATCACGAACGGAGCACGGATGAAACCATCTGAAGAGCCGACATATTTCATCACCTTAATCTCCTTTTGCCTGCTGAACACAGTTAACTTAATTGTGATAAATATTAGGAAAACTGCCAGAAGGCAAAGAACGCTCATAATCACAATCCCTATCCAGCGTACATATTGGACCAGCCGAAATACCCGGTCCATGACTTCCTTGCCATACTCAGCCTTTTCCACATAGTCCAGCTTGCGTATTGCATTGGTAACGTAATCTAGAAACTCAGGATTTGCAACCTTAACCACATAGTAATCCGGTAAAGGGTTATCCCCACCTAGTGAAGTCAAAAGGTCATGAGATTGACCAAATTTTTCTTCCAAATCAGCCAAGCCCTCTTCCTTTGTGGTCAATTCAGCTTCTTCCACTCCAGATATACCTTCAATTTTTTCCTGAAGATCCACTGCTACTTCTCTAGGTGTATCCACATCTAGAAACACAGATATTTCCACACTCCGTTGAATATTTTCAGCAAAATAATTTGCATTGAGCACAATGAGAGAAAAAAGCCCCACAATGAATAACGATACGGTGATGGTCATGACTGTAGCCATTGACATCGCCTTATTGCGTCGAATGGATAGCCACGCCTGTTTAAAAAAATAGGCCAGATTTCTAATAGCCATAGTCATAGCCTCCCTTCAATTCATCGCGAATTAGGCGACCATTTTCTAAAGCAATAACTCTTTCCCGCATGGCATCAACCACCATTTTATCATGTGTAGCCATAATAATCGTGGTTCGCCTTTTGTTGATTTCTTTAAATATATGCATAACTTCCATGGCTGTCTCTGGGTCCATATTCCCTGATGGTTCATCTGCCAACAGGATTTTCGGATGGTTAACGATGGCTCTGGCAATGGCCACCTTCTGCTGTTCTCCCCCAGAGAGCTGGTCAGGATAGTGCTGCGCTCGTTTCAACATACCTACTTGGTCCAGCACTGCTGGTACTCTTTTCTTAATATCAGCCTTGCTAAACTCCAAAACCTCCATGGCATAGGCTACATTTTCATAGGCTGTCCTATCTTCAAGCAACCTAAAGTCTTGGAAGACAATGCCCACATTACGCCGTAAGCTATTCAGATCTTTCTTCTTCAGTAAGGCTACATCTTTTCGGTCTATTACCACATGACCTTTACTGGGGATTTCTTCGCGAAAAATCATCTTCAGCAAAGTAGATTTTCCCGCGCCGCTGGGCCCTACTAAAAAAACGAATTCACCACGCGCCACATTAAAGCTCACCTCATCCAGAGCAACAATGCGACCCGGATATATTTTAGATACAGATTTTATTCGAATCATACAACCTCCATGACGTGTTCCGTGAAATTCTCGGGGAATTCCTTTTTGACTTGATTGTTATTTATTATTCTGTCCCAGCTCTTGCAGATCTTCTTGGGCCTTTTCCACCAAAGAACGGACATACGGTTCTTCGCTAGTTTCAAAGGTCTTTATTAGCAGCTGAATCAACTGAATCGCTTCTTTTTTCTTTTTTTTCTGCATACACAGTTTGGCTTTCCCTTGCATAGCTTTTGCCACAAGTTTGTCGCCTTCTTCACCCGATACCGGGATTTTTCGTCCTAAAATTTTATCATAAATTCGATATGCTCTTTTGGCATTAATTGATCCAAAAAAGCCGAACCGCTTTTCACAAAAAAGTGTCGCGAGCTCCAAAAGACCTTTGTATACATAAATCAAGGTATTTTCATCTTTGCGATTCTCATACGTGTCTACCAGCTCTTGATATGCCTTCATCGCTCTTTTCCTACTACCTATTCCCGAAAAAGCTTTTCCCAACTTGTAGAGCGCTTGAGACCGATATTCATCTACCAAATTCCCCTTGCTGGTACCAAAAATCTCTTGCATCTGCATATACTGGTCGATAGCCGGTTTCTGCTCACCAGTTTCAAGCATCATATCAGCATAAATCAACGTTGCTCTGGCCAACAGTTCTTTTAATACTATATCACTTTCAGACCCAATTTCATCCTTGAGTACGATAAAATCAGTTTCCACCTGTTTTCTATCGCGTAACGTAAACGATGCTTCCATGCGTTCTAAACGCGTTCTCGCCAGGTTCTTCCTTTGATCCAGCGCCTTCTCTTGGTCAAATAGCTCAACAATATTTTGTGCGCCCATAACAAGTTTTTCGTTATTCCCTTGCCTTCTGTACGCTTCTTGGGCTTCACGTAGGATGACCATCAGGTTCTTTCTGGTCTCTGCCGAAAGCGCCTTTTGCAGTTTCAATCTTGCTAGCTCAGACAGCCCGCAAAGCTTTTGGTCTTCCTCCATCTTCCGAAGCACAGAAATTTCCATTTTTGCTGCTCGGCTAAACACTTCCCAGGCAACTTCATTGTCTGGACTAAGGGTACGGACCTGATGCAAGTCAATCAACGCCTCCGCATGCTTTTGGCGGTAGAAAAGGCTCTTGGCCCTTTCGTACAGAGCTTGCATCCGGTAGATGACCGTATTTTCGCCGGAGCGATTCTTAAAAAAATCTTCCATTTCAGTTAAGACTACCATCTGTTGGTCGTATTGTTCATCCTGCAAATGCATATATGCCTTATCCAAATAGCTTTTGGCTAAGAGCTCATCATACCTTGTATCCTCAAGTTCTCTAGCACAGAGTACCACTTGATCCAAACTGCGTTGCGCATTAATATTCTGTCCTAGCTGACGTTGAATTTTTCCCCGCTTATAGAAAACTTCCAGTAAATCCCCCTTGGTTTCCAAAATAGCTTCATTACCATAACGAACTACATATCGATCATAATCTCGTAGGGCTTCTTCACTCTGTCCAAGATGATGAAGCAAATCACCTCGTTTAGCCAGTGCTTTGGCAGACACCCCATCCAAATTCGTATCATCGGCTGCATATTCTAACAATGCACTCGCAGCGTCGACCGCTTCTTTTTGATGTTGGGTGTTTTCCAATGCCGACACGAGCACCAAATAAAGCGCACCTACCTTGTCTGTAATAAAGCTATCCTTGCTTTCTTTCAAACGAGTTATTCCACGCTTTGCGTACTCCACAGCTTCTTGGAAATAATTGTTTTCAACATAGGTTTCGCCAGCAAACAAATAGCCTAGTGACAGAACCCTTTCAACACTGTTATCCTTGTAAACCTTGAAGCTTTGCAACATCTTATCAATATAGTCAAGACTAGACTCATACTCCTTACGACGACGATACGTCTTAGCAAGTTCCAATAATGAGGTAGCCATAAATGTACGAATAGTGGCACTTTCCTCGCGGTCGTAGGTTGAACTGATATTTACGAATAATTCCATCGCTTTTTCAGTTTCATCTGAGGCCATGGCCAAGGCCGCCAAGGAATACTTTCCTTGAGCCATCATCTCTCTTGCTCTAGTCGAAGAAAGACCTTCATAGGCCCCTATGAAGGATTGATAATCCAACATCGCTTCTTCATGCCAACCAAGTTCCGCTTTGACCATAGCTTTGGCAAGAGCACCTTGGGCGCATAAAAGAAGCATTTCATCGTCCCAGTCTCCATGATAATCCGCATCAAGCAAGTCATAGGTCTTGATAGCTTCTACATAACCACCAGCATCGCGTAAAGCTTTGGCTTTTCTTAGCAATGCCTGCGCCCGAATACGTCGAACATTGACATCAAACGCATTCTCATAACGATTGATCAGCTTGTTCCAAGCCTTCAAGGGATAGCCGTTTTCGTCTTTAGACTTCAGGTCAGCAAGCAAATAAAACAGCACTGCCTTTTGGTGCATGGTTTTAGCGCCCTGTGGTAAAATTTTCAACAAATCCCGGATGCGGTCCGCAAGGCCAGTAAATTCGCCCTCGCTATATAGACAAAGTAAATCCAAATACTCGCTACGCATATCGATATGCTCAGACCGTAGCATTCCATGCGCTACCTTATAATCACCGGCAGTTGCTAGAAAATAAGCCTTACACATACGTTCTCTACCTAGGTTAGCCTGTGCACGAAAGGCGGTATTCATTGCAGCAATAGCTTCAGAGCTTCTACCTGCCCTCATATGGCACAAGGAAAGATGCAGCAAAGCTACGTCATGGTAATCGTCCAGGCCCTTGTTTTCTGCTTTTACATTCTTCAAAAGATCCAATACTTCTTGGAATTTTTGTAATGCGCCTACATCATCTCCACTGCATTCTAATGTTAGTCCCAGGCAGGTACGAAGTGCTGCTTTAAAATCCAGCTTTTCTCCTTTTTTGGTTTTATCTGTCAAAGCAAGTGCTTTTTCCAAAAGAGCCTTCGCCGTCTTTTGGGTCCCCAGACCTTGAACCGTCTGTAAAACCATGTGCAAATAGCTATCCATTTGTTCTTTCACGGTTTTGGGTTCAAAAGCAAGCAAAGCTTCTGCTGCCTGCTCATATTGGAAGGACAAAAGTTTTTCGCGTACTGCATCGATAGGAGTATTTTTCTTCGTTTGAAGTGTGTATCCATCCAGTTTATTTTGAATCAGCAAAGCATCACTCAGCCCATATTCTGCTAAAAAGTGTTTTTGCTTAGTCTGTAAAAACTGCATAGGATTGCTTATAAGATTGGGTAAGGGAACAGAGAGTTCCCGCACAAGTTCCCTTAGCACCTGCACTGCAGTAAGCTTTTGGGTTTCTATCAATGGTAGAAATTCTGCACACGATACCTGTAGTACTCGGCTCGTCTTCTCTTGTGGAAAGGAAAAAGTCTCTCTTTTCTCACTAGTCTTTCCAACAAAAAATACCCTTGGATGTTTTTTTAGCCATGATGGAAGCGCGTAATAGTCCTGCTCCTGGTGTAGAAACCAATAAATACTGGTACCTTGTTCCTTATTTTTCAGACTTTGGGCCAAAGCCCTCATAAACGAGTTGTCCTCTCTACCTGAAAAGCCGAGCACGAAACAACCCTTATCCGCCAGTTGTGCTTTTAGAAAAGCCTCTTTTTCATCACTTTCCTGCTCCAATGGAGAATTTGCCAGTCTACTTTTAAGGCCTTGCAGACGATATTCTCTTCTAGAACCTTGAAGATATACCAGATTTATTTCATTTGGAAGAAGCTTTTCTTTAGGGCATTCATCCCAAACGAAGAGATCTTCCCCCATGTTTCGAACGGCCTGTTCTAGGGTTGTATCGTAGTTGCCAGTTACTGCTAGTCCAGAGGAAATACGGCCAACCAAAATACGAGCTAGAAGTTGAATCGCCTCCGATGGTTTTGCCTTGGTCTGCGCATGAATGAAGCTACTTAAATCGTCATCTTTCGTAAATGACTCCCTCAGTATTTCCGTATAGTGATCATCCAGTCGGTTTTCATAATCCCGTTTACTATTATCCCTGAATGCAAGACAACTCTCACAGGTTTTCTCAGCCAACGGTACCGTAGGCGAGGAAACACCAGCGCCATAATAGAAGAAAAATGACTGCCCCTTTTCACGACTTGCATCAGCTATAAGGGCTATTGCCGTCTGTAAATCGATAATCGCTTTACTTTCCACCTTGTTCCTCCTTCGGTTTTTCTGCCATAGCATGCAGATACCCTTCTATAAAAGGGTTGATGTCTCCATCCATAACCTTGTCAATGTTTCCAATTTCAATGTTTGTTCTATGGTCTTTAACCAACTTATACGGATGAAAAACGTATGAACGAATCTGGCTGCCCCAGGCTATTTCGCCCTTAGCCCCACGCAATTTAGCATGCTCTGCCTCTTCTCTTTTCCTTTTTTCTTCGTATAGTCTGGCTTGCAGTATCTTCATGGCTCCAGCCTTGTTGCTATGCTGGGAGCGTTCACTTTGACACTGTACCACTATCCCTGTTGGCAAGTGTGTAATGCGCACAGCTGAGTCCGTCTTATTCAAATGCTGTCCACCTGCCCCACCTGAACGATACGTGTCAATCCTTAACTCTGCCTCATCTATGCTCACAGCTTCTTCTTCTGGCATCTGCGGAACTACGTCCACACTGGCAAAACTTGTATGTCTTCTGCTTGCTGTATCAAAAGGAGATATGCGGACCAATCGGTGCACACCCTTTTCGGATTTTAAATAGCCATATGCATGACGGCCGGAAACACCAAAGGTTACACTCTTAATACCCGCCTCATCACCATTTTGGTAGTCTAATAATTCCGTCGCAAAACCGTTGGCTTCAGCCCAACGTAGATACATACGGTAAAGCATCTCTGTCCAATCCTGGCTTTCTGTACCACCCGCACCTGGATGAAGCGTCATGATACAATCTAGAGCATCATACGGTGAAGCGAACAAGGTCTCCAACTCAGTCTTTTTCAGCACAGTCTCCAACATCTCGATTTGCTTATCCCATTCGAGCTTTAGGGAATCATCATCCTCCATCTCCATCAACTCTTCTAGGACCCCTAATTCCTCCCATGTCTCGCCAATCTTTGCAAAGCGATTCACAATAGCCTTAAGGTCATTCAGTTTGCGACCTGTATTTTCAGCTTTTTCACGGTCGTCCCAAAAATCTTGCGCAGTCATCTGCTGCTCCAATTTCTGAATTTCAACTTCTTTACCGGCTAAGTCAAAGAGAGCTCCTAAGCCTTAGTTCTAACGCCTCCAGTTGTTCTCTTTTACGACTATATTCTTCCATCTGATTCTTCATATTTTCCTACTTTCCACAGCAATGCTTATATTTTTTCCCGCTACCACAAGGGCATGGCTCATTTCGTCCAATTTTCTTGCTCCGTTGAACCGGTTTTTTTTCGGTGTCCTCACCCCGGTTTTGATGTAAATTCCTAGCTGTCTGTTGGGGTTCAACCAACATGACCCTGTAGATCAGCCTTGTTACATCTTCTTTAATGCTCGCAATCATGTTTTCAAACATGTCATAGCCTTCAAACTTAAACTCTACCAAAGGATCTCTCTGACCATAGGCACGAAGTCCAATACCATCCTTCAAATCATCCATCGCGTCAATGTGGTCCATCCACTTTTCATCCACCACTTTGAGAAGTACGATGCGTTCCAATTTACGCATGACCTCTTCGGTGAGCTTCTGTTCACGAATCCGGTAAAGATCATGTGCCTGCTTAATAAAGCGTTCCGCAACCTCCTCAGGAGATAATTTAAGTAACTCGTCCTTTTTAAGAGCATTCGCAGGGAAATAGGTCTGACTGGCAAAAGCCAACAGTCCATCTAAGTCCCATTCTTCCACAAATTCACTCTGATGGTCAAAGCGACCAATGGACTCTCGAATTACATCGTCGATCATGCCTAGGACCTGTTCTCGCAGATTTTCCTCCATCAATACTTGACGTCGTTGCTTGTAAATCACTTCCCGCTGTTGGTTCATCACGTTATCGTATTCTAATACATTCTTCCGAATGTCAAAGTTTCTCGCCTCTACTTTTTTCTGGGCAGATTCGATCGATTTACTAAGCAAGGGATGGTTAATCGGCATCGAATCATCCATACCCATCTTATCCATCAGGCCCTTCATGTTTTCTCCACCAAATAAGCGCATGATTTTATCTTCCATCGAAACGAAGAACACACTTGAACCGGGATCGCCTTGACGTCCGGCCCGTCCCCTCAATTGATTGTCAATACGTCTAGACTCATGACGCTCCGTACCCACAATATGTAATCCGCCCAATTCTTTTACGCCTTCTCCTAAAACAATATCTGTTCCACGTCCAGCCATATTGGTAGCAATCGTTACCATATCGATTTCACCAGCACGTGATACAATCTCAGCTTCTTGCTCATGGTGCTTGGCATTAAGAATTTGGTAATTAATTTTTTTCTTGTCCAGCATACGGCCCAGCATCTCAGAATTTTCAATAGAAATCGTTCCTACTAACACCGGTTGACGTCCGGCATGACGTTCTACGATTTCTTCCACGACTGCCTCATACTTACCTTGTTCTGTCCGATATACCCGGTCATCCGCATCAATACGAACCGTTGGTTTATTGGTTGGAATAACTACTACATCGGTTCCATAAATGGAGGTAAACTCCTGTTCTTCAGTCTTGGCTGTACCAGTCATACCAGAAAGCTTTTTATACATACGGAAATAGTTTTGGAAAGTAATCGTTGCTAGGGTCTGCGATTCTCTTGCAATCTTAACATTCTCTTTTGCCTCAATCGCCTGGTGTAAGCCAGCAGAATAGCGCCGTCCAAACATTAACCTTCCGGTAAATTCGTCTACAATGACCACTTCACCATCTCTCACCACATAGTTGACATCTTTCTTCATCAGCATGTGAGCCTTAAGTCCTTGGTTAACATGGTGTCCTAGCTCTGCATTTGCCCCTTCATAGATACTGTCTACCCCCAAGATTTTTTCCACTCGAGAAAGACCTTCTTCTGTCAGGATTACATTTTTTTCCTTTTCTTCAACTGTAAAATCCACATCCCGTTTCAACATAGGAATCATTTTGGCAATGGTATAGTAAAGCTCAGTCGGCTTATCCGCCTGTCCGGAAATGATGAGTGGCGTTCTAGCTTCATCGATCAGAATGCTATCCACCTCATCCACAATCACGTAATTCAGTTTTTGTTGAACCAATCTCTCTGGGGTGTTGGCCATATTATCCCGCAGGTAATCAAACCCAAACTCATTGTTTGTTCCGTAAATAATATCCTTTTTATATTCTTCTCTTCGTACTTCCGGCTCCACACCATGGATTATGAGTCCAGTTGAAAGCCCCAAAAATTCATAGAGGGGACCCATCCATTCTGAGTCTCTTCGTGCTAGATAGTCGTTGACTGTAATGACATGAACTCCATCTCCTGTAAGAGCATTTAAATAACAAGGCAAGGTAGCAACCAAGGTCTTACCTTCACCAGTCTTCATCTCAGCCACACGGCCTTGGTGCAATACGATCCCCCCGATTAACTGCACATCGTAGTGACGCATACCGAGTACTCTAACTGCCGCCTCACGAACCACAGCAAAAGCTTCTGGTAAGAGCTGGTCCAACGTCTCACCCGCGGCCACTCTAGCCTGAAATTCAGGTGTTTTTGCTTTCAACTCTACATCACTTAGTTTTTGCATCAAAGGCTCAATTTCATTAATTTTCTTTACCAAGGGCTCCAACTTTTTGAGATCTCTTTTATTCTCATCAAATAACCCCATAATTTTTTTAATCATGTTTTCTCCTTGTATTATGAACTTATAGCAAGCTATAGTTCAAAAGTATTTTGATATAATTTACATAGTGCTGTGGATTAGTGCTTTCTCCTATAGCTTTGACTATTTCGTAAAGGCTCTAACCACATCTCTATGTTTTTTTGTTAATGAGTTAGATAACACGTAGATGTTTTATCTCGGGCAAGGTTACATGACATAGATGCTTGTGGAGCGCAGCAACTTTTTAGTAAAGGATGTGTCACTATGATCTATGTTGGTATCGATGTCGCCAAGAATAAACATGACTGCTTTATTGTTGATTCGGAGGGTGAAATCATCCATAACGTATTCACCTTCAAAAACTCTCGCCAGGGTTTCAACCTATTACTGCAAACCATTCCTGACGTGAGTCACTCGCAAATACTAATAGGACTTGAAGCCACTGGACATTACAGCAATAATCTCATCAACTTCCTGACAGAAAACAATCTTCCCGTGATTATTCTCAATCCTCTGCAAACCAGTCTTTTCAGAAAAGCTCAAACGCTTAGAAAGACCAAAACAGATTCGGTTGATGCAAAAACCATTACTATGATGCTCAGAACAGGTGACTTCAAATCCCACTCACCTGTATCTTACCACCATAGAGAGCTCAAGTCACTTTCTAGACACCGATCGCGTCTTGTCAAAACCAGAGCTTCTTACAAAATGTCCATCACTAGATTGTTAGATATCGTTTTCCCGGAGCTCCCAGCCTTGGTCTGGTCTATCCATCAGGCTTCTGTCTATCAGCTCCTACTGGCTTTTCCTAACACTCGAGAAATTGCCGATGCTCACCTAACCAAGCTTACTCATGTCCTTAGTAAAGCTTCCCATGGACGTTATGGAAAAGAAGAAGCTGTAGCTATTCGTGATTCTGCCAGAACATCTATTGGCACATGTTCACCATCTTTATCCTATGAACTTAAGCAAACCATTCACTTGATACAAAACCTGCAGAACGAGATTAAAGAGCTGGATCAAATAATTGAACAGCTTGTTGGTGAACTGAATTCTCCCTTGCTCAGCATACCTGGCATTTCCCATCGGTTGGCAGCTGTCATCCTCTCGGAAATCGGAGACATCACCAGGTTTGAATCTCCCGCTAAGCTGCTTGCCTTCGCAGGGTTGGATCCATCCACACATCAGTCTGGCAAGTTCACAGCGACTCAAACCAGAATGGTCAAGCGAGGATCCCCTTACTTGCGCTGGGCCCTCTTGCAAGCCGCCAGGTTGATTGTGATGCGAGATGCGACCTTCAAAGAGTACTATAAGAAGAAACGTTCTGAAGGCAAACATCACTATGTCGCTCTGTCTCATACAACTAAAAAGCTGATCCGGGTCATCTTTAAACTATTGTCTAGCAACCAGAACTACGTCGAGCAGTAGTAACTAGTTGAAATTGTTTGCCACATGTAGCAAAATTGCTACGTCTTTTTATGATGCGAAAATCCCCATTATAGTTCTCTTGAACAATTAAATGTTTTGCTTGACTTCATATAGTTAGTCTTTAAGTAGCTCTAATTGAAGTGTGCTAAAAAAATCTACACTGCTTATTATAACCCATTTCGTTCATGAATACCTTCACTTATACATAAAAAAACGCCGGATTTCCGGCGTCTTTTATAGATATTTACTGTTCCGATTCAATTATTCCATAGTGACCATCTTTTCTAGCATAAATTACATTGACATTGCCATTGGCTGCATTGGTGAATACAAAGAATGTATGTCCCAACATATCCATCTGCATCACGGCTTCTTCCTCAGTCATCGGCTTCAATTGGAAACTCTTTCTCCGAATAATGCCGGGTTCTTCAACAGGCTCACTATCCTGCTTGAATGCTTCTAAATTAATTTTTTTTACCCCGCGGTTCTTATTCTTACGATCCAATTTTTCTTTGTGTTTTAAATACTGCTTCTCCAAATTATCTAAAGCGCGATCAATGCTCAAATACATATCTTCAGATCTTTGCTCGGCTCTAAGGAAATAGCTATGGTAGTGAACTGTTAATTCTGCAATATGGACACCACTTTCTACTCGAAGTAGCACAGCACCATCTGCATCATCATCAAAATACTTATCCATGCTTTGGAGCTTGTTTTCTGCGTAAACTCTCAGAGGATCGGTTACCTCAGTGCCTTTGGTTCTAACTAATACTTTCATACTTTCGACCTCCTCTATTATGTTGTATAGTACTATATTCCTTATGACAGTCCAGAAACCCTGCCAAATAGAAAAATTTCTTTGGACTAACTCCTATTTTTCATAAAATAAGTGTGGGGTTATTTATCCACACTTATCCACATAGTTCTTTTCTATCTTTTAATCCCTATTTTCACAATTGCCCATAAAACGGACATTCCAGCCGATTCATGAAAATGTGGATAATGTGGATAAGTGGCTAATCTGTCCATAAATCCCTTCTTCCTATTTTATGTAAACTTTACTACCCCTGCCCGGTATTAATCGATCTTTTTATTCCTTTAAGCCCTTATATATCAAGGGTTCTAGTCATTTTATGCCTCCAGAAACTCTGCCATATAGAAGTTACTCTCTGAATATTTTTACAAATTTTATTCACTAGATAAAGATATTCTTGTTTTCATCGTTATCCACAATCGAACAAATTTTCCCTTTTTCATGTCAAGCACTATTTTGCATTTTTCACCCTTTTTTTTCATTAATTCTTCCTGAAAGTCATTGTGGATATTGTGGATAAGCCCTGTTTT
Organism: Clostridia bacterium; assembly: GCA_016887505.1. Classification (NCBI taxonomy): domain Bacteria; kingdom Bacillati; phylum Bacillota; class Clostridia; species Clostridia bacterium. The sequence goes on from CP069393.1 coordinate 1,254,430, forward strand.
TCCCCACGGATAAAGCGTTCCAATTGTGGACATTCTAGTGCTTTGCCAAAAAGCAAATTCCTACAATATGGGCATAACCGCAGGCACTCAAAGTGCAAACTGCCTCTGTCATGGTTGCACCTGATGTAAATACGTCATCAACGAGCAGTACCCTTTGCTTTTCAAAATTTATACATCTCTTTTGAATGCTCTGGTTCACTGTGAATACACCGTGAATATTTTCACGGCGCTCGGTAGTAGCTAGGTTGGTCTGCTTGGGTGAATTCTTCCTCTTCAGAAGACACCGAACTGGCCTGTCCATATACCGGCCCAACCATTTTGCCAACAGCTCCGCCGTATTGTAGCCCCTTTGTCCCACACGAACTCCGGTGCTCGGTACATAGGTTATCAATGCAGGCAGTTGGCTTGCATCCGGAATATTGCCTAGGTAAGCCTGAAGCATGAGCATGGCCATGGTCTTGGCCAATTGCGTTTGTCCGCCATATTTAAACTTTAAATGTACCTGTCTAAAATCCTTGTATGACGCCACACGATATAAAAGAAAATCCCCTGCAAGCAGAGGATTATGTTGTTGAAAATTATTGATTTTTTGACGACAGGAAACACACAACATTTCCTGCTCTTTTTTGGCACTTCCACACAAGGGACATCGCGGGTCTCGCCTAAATATATGCATCTTATCGTTCCCCCACTAGATACTTAAACTGTTTGTAATTAACGCCCTGTGCTTTGACTGCAAGGGCCATATAGTCATTGGCTGGATAGACTGTAAACTTACCTGCAGCTTTTACTTCAGGTTGGAATGATGCCAGATAAATCTTTAGTCGTGGATTTTCTTCCTTGCACTTTTCCAAATACTCTGAAAAATCATCCAACCCATATGCTGCAACTTGAATGGATTCTTCATACAATTCCGGCCGGATCAACCGACCGGCAGGCAAAACAGCTAACGAAAACAAAGCATCCAGCGCACTATGTCCACCTGCTATCCCCAATGCCACTACCGTTCCCTTCGAAAAATAGGGATTCTTATCAAAAAAGCAATCTTTTAATAGGCAGATACCATCCTGATATAGACTAGACTCCCCGCATTCTTTTCGCTCATGCTTTAGCCATACAGCCAGAACATCTAATGCCCGCATGCGCTTTTCTTCAGCAATTTGCGTGTTTTTAATCCAATTATAGGCCCGATTTGCTTCCACAATAGACGATACCATTTTTAATCGTTCCAGAGACCGGTGTGCCACTACAATTGTGGCCTTCTCCGCCAATTCCCACAGTAAATCTGAATTACTCTGGTTCGGGACTAAAGAATCAATATGCTTAATCATTCGCACATCATCTTCACTGATTCCCTGATTATCGTGCATATTACGCCTCCGCTTCTACCAATACCGCATAAAGGAAAGCCAAGGTTCGTTTAACACTCATAGACTTGTTGCGCAATCTGTTGCCAGAAAGCAGCAGTTTTTTGACATGAGACGTCCCATTGTAGTCAACACAAACATAGACTAAACCCACTGGTTTTTCTAAGCTTCCTCCATCCGGTCCAGCTATACCAGATACGGCTACACCAATATCAGCACCCGTTTTTTTCCGTATTCCTGCTGCCATGGCTTGGACTGTTTCGGCAGAAACAGCGCCTCGTTTTAGCAATACATCCTTCGATACACCCAAAAATTCTTCTTTCCATTGGTCGCTATATGTTATGGCAGAAAATTGCATATAGTTTGAACTGCCTGGTACGTCTGTCAGACTTGACGTTAAGAGTCCTCCCGTGCAGGACTCTGCACAGGAAATGCTTAAGCCCTTGTCTAGCAGCAAACGTCCCACAGCTTGTTCTAACGTGTCATCATCCTTGCCAAAAACATGTGAGCCTAAACGATCCCTAAAATCACTCTCCATTTGGTCAAGGAGTTGAATTGCTTCACCCTCCTCGTTAGACTTAGCAGTAATTCGGAAGTGAATTTCTCCACTTTTTGCTGTCGGTGCTAGCGTAGGATTGGTTGAGGCAATCAAGTCCCGAACTCTTTCTTCCGCTGTGGATTCGCCGATACCAGCCACCTTCATAACACGTGAAAGGATACGTTCTGTCAAACCAAACTCCTGTTTAAGCCAGGGTAGAATTAGCTGATTAAGTACAGGCTCCAATTCATGCGGTGGACCCGGTGTTAGAATATAGGTATGTCCATCCATTTCCACCGCGGAACCTGGCGCAGTACCTACTGGATTGGCAAAAACTACTGCTTTTTCAGGTACCAAGGCAACTTTGTCATTATTTTTCAAATAAGGAAGATTCCATTTTTTTCCATAAGCCCGAATTTTATCCAATGTGGGTTGATGCACCGTTTCACCTAAGCCAAGGACGCTCACCAAGGCCTCTCTAGTTTGGTCATCTTCTGTAGGTCCCAACCCTCCATTTAAAATAATCAAATCTACTGAACTAGCCGCCATCTGAATGGCCTCTTCTATTCTTTTCTTGTTATCCCCTACTGTCGTAATTTTATATAAATCAATTCCAACTTCAGCCAATGCCCTAGAAAACATTTGGGCATTGCTGTTCACAATCTGACCCAAAAGCAATTCTGTTCCAGTACAAATAATTTCAGCTTTCATGTTCTTCCTCCTGTTTGGCATCCAATTTTTCATCACTTGCAATGCCTAGTCTTACCGCCATTGTAATTAACAGTGCTGCTAGTGCAACCAAAATAACCAAGGACCACCATGACCCTAGTGATTGAATAAACATGGCACATACACCCAACACAACATCAATCGCATAAATAGTCAGTACTGTATTCCGGTGGCTAAGACCAATATTAAGGAGCCTATGGTGCAAATGCTTCTTATCTGCTTCAAAAATTTTCTTACCGGTACTAGCCCGTCTTAATATTGCCCATAACGTATCTAGGATGGGAATACCCAAGATTACTACGGGAAGTAATAGAGAAATCGCAGTTACACTTTTTGTCATCCCAAGGATAGCCAAGGCAGCAACATTAAATCCTAATAACATGGAACCAGTGTCTCCCATGAATATGCTGGCAGGATTAAAGTTATACGGTAGAAATCCTAAAATGGAGCCACCAAAAATTGCACCTAACAGTACCGCTGGCATCAGTCCAATCCGATAAGCACTAACGCTAATAAAAAACACGGCAAATAGAACCGTACCTGCTGCCAATCCATCCAAGCCATCAATCAGATTGATAGCATTGGTTACACCCACAAGCCAGAGAACGGTCGCAATAACGCTTGCTCTTTCTAAAAATATATACGAGGTAATGGGAAAAACAATAAAGTTAATGCGAAAACCAAACTCGACCAATACCAAGGCCGCTAAAACTTGCCCCATCAGTTTCAATTTTGGTCCTAGACCTTTCGTGTCATCAGCAATTCCCGTCAACACAATAATCAGGTCCGCCAAGATAAGACCAGTATAAGTACTACTCTTTTCTGCAAACGCTAGCGAAACCACCAAAAAAGAAAGAAAGATAGCCAAGCCTCCAAGACGTGGCATCACACCTTCATGCACCTTACGTTCATTTGGATAATCAACCGCCCCAATCTTTATGGCCAGTCGCTTAACAATTGGTGTTAATAACAGTGAAATCACCGTCGCTATCGTTCCAAGTAATAATATTTCAGCAATCATAGGTTTGCCCCCTCATTCCGTCTCTTTCGAAAGTACTTCAAATGTTCATCATAACCTAGGACTGCTAAGAATAAGAAATATACGATAGCACCAAGCGCCCCACAAATAAGCAACAGTATCAATGTTCCCAAGGTTCCAGGTTGAAGCATATTTAGAAGAAATCCTTTCACACTCAAAACACTCCACCCCATCACGGCAGCAGCCAAAATAAATTTTATGACCACCCGCCCTTGGGCCTTTAGATTATCAGACAACATATATTTCCTATACCCAATCATGAGAAATATGGCATAAGCTACATTGGCCATTGCATAAGCCGCTGCTAATCCCTTGTGGTTAAAGGTATCAACCAAAGCAGCACTGATGGCTATATGAATCACGAGGGCTACTATGCCTGCAATCAGGGGTCCTCTGTAATTGGAAACGGCGAAGTAGGCCCGGGTTAACACCAAATTCACAGACATAGCAATCATGCCCCAAGCATAATATACCAAGACTTCTGACGTCAGAGTGACCGCTGCTTGATCAAATGCACCCCTTTGATACAACAGGCCAATTAGAGGTTCTCTAAGAACGACCAAACCCACTGCCGCTGGAACCATGACCAATAGGATTAATCGTATCGTTCCCAAGAGATTCTCGCTCAGGGCCTGTCGATCTCCCTTAAGGGCCGTTTCTGCAAGCATTGGATAGCTTGCGGTTACTACGGCTGCGGTAAAAACCCCGATTGGCAGGTTAATGATGCGACCTGCAAATTCAAGTGCAGAAATAGTTCCGGGAATCAATGAGCTTCCAAATCCCCGAGCAATCATAAGAAAGAACTGATTTACAGACACACTCAGTGTAACCGGCAAAATATCTCGTAATACCCGTAGGGCTTCTGGCTTGTTGGAGTTAGCATGGCTAAAAAGCCGAAAACCTTTTTTTTGCACCCCAACCCAGAGCATTAAAAAAAACGCAAAAAATCCCATCAAGGTACCATATGCGACACCTTGAATACCCAATTTTCTTGCCGTAAGCACTATACTTCCGATGACAACTAAATTGGCCAGAGCCGGTCCAAAAGAAGCAAGTGCAAATCTTTTTTCTCCATTCAAAATTCCGGAGAAAAGCATCGCCATTCCCATAAAGACAATCGAAGGCAGAATAATTCTAGTCAATTTTACCGAAAGCGCTAGATTTTCCGCTGTAAATCCCGGCGCCAACATACGCGTAAGGGGAAAAGCCAAAACCTCACCCACTATGACGATTCCACCTAAAATAAGCACCAACCGCAAACTAACATCTCTCGCAATGCCATAGGCTTCTTTCTTGCGCCCTTCTGCCATGTACTTTGTCAATAACGGAACCATGACCAACAGAAACGACATTCCAAAAACGGCTTGTAATGAATAGGGAAACGTATACGCTACCAAATAGGCATCCGTTATCCCTGAAGTCCCAAAATACGCTGCCAGTGTAGCGTCTCGAACAAAACCCAGAACCTTAGATAGCATATTGAGAATGAGCACAACACTGGTCGCTTTTGCTAAACTACTCATGCCTCTTTTTTCCCATCAAATCCACTAATATATCCATATTCTTTCTAGACCTGGAGCGCAATTTATCCACTCGTTCCAGTATCGCCACCGAGCTTGCATCCCGGTCCATCAATAATTCCTTCGCTGTGTGCAACAACTTATCAATATCTAAGTTCTCTACACGGCCACCAAATGTCTGACCTGTAGCTTGTACTGCTGCCTCAATCTTCGGATCGTAAGACAATCCGATGGCTGGTACCCCCATAATTGAAGCCATTACGATACTATGCATCCGCATGCCGATAAAAAGGTCCATCTTCTCAATTATGCCCAACATCTCCACCGTATTATATTGTTCCTTCATAACTACGGCATCTTCCACCATTAATTTGGCAATATCCCTAGCACATGAAACGTCATCTGGAAAATGGAAAGGAACAAATACTACCTGGTATCCACTTCCTGTCAACGCATCAGCCAATTTAGCAAGTATATTCTTGTAGTTGCTAAGGTCCGCCCAGTCCCTGACAGAAAAACCAATCAATCGATTTAACTTTTCGCCCTCAATACCATTGCGAGCTAGCACTTTTTCACCAGGATGCTTTTCCACTTCATTTCTGTACAAACTAAACACGCCATCAGCCGTGACTTCTAATTGAGGTTTGGTTACACCCAAATCCAGTAGTTCCTGCTTCGAGTCTCTGTCTCGAACCGTAATCACATCAACCCTATTAAGCAGGGAAACCACTTTTTCACGTGATCTTTTCTGCTTAAAAGGTCCGATACCCTGGGCCATGAAATAAACCTTCTTCCGCAGCAATACTGCAACCCTAGCAATCATCAGATAATAATCCAACGACCTAGTCGAGGTCACGTCCTGCAAAAGGCTACCACCCCCAAAAACCAGTATGTCATGATTAAATACTGTAGAAAGCACTTCAAGCCATTTCCAACGATTCCTGGCTTTTACACCATAAACCTTGCTTGTCTTTTCCGGATTGTTTGACAAAACAGTAATTTCAACATTCTTGTCTCTCTGTTTCATACTACGGATAATGCTATATAAGATTGCTTCATCCCCGGTATTGTTGAATCCGTAATAGCCCACCAATACTACTCGTTTCATAACCTTACCTCTTCCATCTAGCATAGATCATATGAGCGATCTTCCATATCACTACACCAAGAATGATACCAATAATCAATCCATATGTGCTACGCAATAACGAAATCATTAGTGGTGTATGCAAGTGCGTAAACGTATTGAGCATTGAAACCTGTCCAATCATACCCAGTAGAAAAAATGGTAGCGTTCTAAAACGAAATCCTAAGCTGAGTCCCACCAACATTAAGGGATGCCCAATCATGAATTCCTTGGTCCTTGGGCGTGCCATCGTTACTTGTTCTAAAAGACGACGAGCAGCTGTTTCTAGGGAAGATGGTACCAAACCGGCATTCCCTGTTCTAAGTATATATACACCCAAAATACCTGCAGCCAAGCCAACAATTAACAATATTTTAATCGTTAATGGTCGGTTGAGTAATTCTTTCCAAAGAATAATTAGTTCTTCCTTCTTGCGCTCAAGAAAATAATAAACCAATAAGCCAGCAAGTGGCAGACTAAGTGTAAGTTTTACACCAGTAAACAAGTTTAAGCCAAGCATAAAGGCTCTCTCTCGCAAAAGTCCAACTACGAACACAGCGCCCACCAAAGTCACAGCACTCATCAAAAGAAGTCCCAGTATACTCTGAGGTATACTGCGCTTTTCCTTACTATTTTCCAATACAAATGTAACCCCAAGTAGCGGGAATATACAACCTGCAAGAAGAGCCATCATCTTTTGCAAAAAGATACATTCTTGCATGGCAACCAAGCTCACAGACATTAGTATTCCCAAAATAAATCCCAATATTCCCAAAAACGTTAGGCCCCAATAATGAGAAAGCAGAACTGCTGCAGCCAATACACCGACTGACAACAATAATATTGCCCATTCGGGAACGAATAAATTCGTAAGTGGTTTTGCTCTTGCAGCGACAAAGCCTTGGTTTTCTATACCTTCCGCAATATTTTTTACATAGGCCACATTCTTAGACCAAGACTCTTTTTGTCCGCTTTCATATCCTCGAACGAATAGGCTACGCATATTCCGATCCTTAACCGCTAACATATATCGTTCCACGGAAGCAGTTTGGGTCATGGTACGCAATTCATTTTCTGCGATGGAATGTACTCGTACAACCTTTTCTTTCATCTCCTCCGCCAAATTCTCAAAGCCCAACTGTTTGAAGAATTCAACCTGTCCAATCTCAGCACCTTTTTTGGATATTTCTTCTGCTAATACAGGAAAAACAGTGCGAACTTTTGGATCCTCGCTATAACCAAACAAATCTGAAGAATTAAACAGGAAAAGACTAACCTGACCTAGGCTTTCAAACTGAGAAAAATAACGAGACAAAGATTCCTGTGACGGATTCTCCCAATCTTTTATTTGCAGTTGAAGATAGTAACCAATTTTTTCCGCCTGGTGCATATCCTCTAGTGGCCATCCCATACCTACTCCAAGAATGTTCGTCAGTTCATATGCCTGTAGGCTCCAAAGCGAGGAAAGAGGCAAATCCGTTCCCAAATAGGTCATCGCACCTAGTGTGAAATCATCCTTTAGATAATCCCTTATTTCTAAGTTTAGACGGATATTATCTGCTAAAGCGCCCTCCGGTAACATCAGATAACTTAGCTCCGGATAGGCGGGAAGTCCATCCCAATATAGTTCTAGGCCAGAAGCAATTGATGTCTGGTCCTTCAGTGTCTCAATATCATATTCTTTAACCCAAAGAGAAGTCGCCCCTGCCTCTTGGTATTTAAGGAGCAAGTCCTCCATGGATAATCCACTTAATCTGCTTTCTTCTACCAGATCTTCATAATGGATTGCAATTTCAACTTGATTGTAATTCTGCTCAATCGCGAATCTGCCACCCATTAAAACCGAACCGGTAATCAGCCCGATTAGCACCAGCCCATATAACAGTTTTTCCAATACCGACCAATGCTTGTCGATTGCTGTCTGCAATTTCATACTGCTCCCCCTAGAATCGTATATTTATTGTTCCATCCATAATTTTTTGTAATTGGTTTTGATCCATCTTAATTCGCACCCAACCATCTACAACTTCATACATTCTTCCTTCAATTTCTATAGTAATTCCATTTTGCGGTCGAAAACCATTGTCTCGTACGCAAAGTGAAACCCATTGCTTTTCATTTTCAGTAAAAGATTTCGTTATGTTACCCACAAAAACATCGTAGGTCGCTGGTTTACTCCCTGTATCGCCCTGCAAGCTACTAAAGTTGAGATTGACGTTGGCAGTAGAATCAGATAGTAAACTATTTTCAAGACCGCCCACTACCACAATCTCCCATACACCAGAAACAGGATTTTCTAAATGCACAGTTCCAATTGTAGAACCATCCAATGTATTCTGGGCCATCACGCGCCCTGCCGGATCAAAAAACCAGTATTCAATATCCTTTCTATGAGGATTAATCGTTGCTTGTAAATTGCTCGATCCCTCTTCTACCTTAATGAAGATTCTTTCAATTTCGCCTGGGTCTATTCGTGGTTCTATTTCAAGCTCCATCAATTCAGACTTCCCTTGCTGCATCACGTAAGGAACGATGGCAGACACATACAATTTTTTCACTTCACTCAATTCAGGCAAGACTGACACGGTTAAGGAAGCATAGTAGATCCCTGGTTTTTCGGGCACATCGAACTCCAATGGTAGGGTTCGGATGCCTTCCTTGGGCATTACCATCAACGATGCTTTTGGTTTAACCCAATCTTTGTCAGATTGCCAATACAGAATTTTTTTCGTGTCTCCCGACTGCTCAACATAAATTGGTAGGCTTCCAGGTGTATAGTCCCGACCATATAAGCCTAGCCCCACACCCAATTCTTTATTCCAAGTGGTAATAGATAGATCAGCAGAAGGTTGGCTCCATTTATCCAATGACCCATAATCCAGGATACCATTGCCACTCTGGTATATTTCAAAATCTGCTATTTTAGCACTATCTCGCACAATATCAATCATGGCGCTTTCTTTCACATTCCGGTCTACTTTGCCGTCCTGACTCAAAAACGACGCCACGACTCCTGAGGCCAATGCACTGGCTACTGATGTTCCCTCAACCAGTTTGTAAGAGGAAGAATCCCATTCGGGCGTTGGCAAAACCCCAATTGCCGGAGCACTCACATCGATACCCACATAGCCATCATCTCGAGGGCCATTTGAACTGGTAGACCAAATCACGTCTTTGGTTAAAGGCAATCCCAAAATCTCATTCGCAAACTGCTTGGGAAGATACCCACTTACGCCAAGTACAGACTCTCCATTCCCTGGTGTAGCTACTGTATGAATTCCGGGGCCTAGGTTACCCGCAGCACCAACGAATACAACACCATAACGTTCACTATAAATTTGAGCTAAATAGGTTAATGAATTATTACCAGAGGTAATCGAATCCTGATAACCCATGCTCAGGTTAACTACGGTTGCGCCCTTTTCAACTGCTAAGCGAATGGCTTCTTCCAAATCTCTCCATTGAGCCTGTCCCAACCGATTGAAGGCCTTAATCACTAGCAACTTACTTGCTGGTGCAGTCCCCATCACCTTGCCATTGCCAGAAGCAGCACAAGCCATGGCGGTGCCATGGCCGTTCGCATCAAAGCCTAATGTTGCTTCACTTCCATCAGCTTGGATTTCAGACACAATCACGTTGAAATCTCCTGCATCATTTTTACTCAGATTGTACCATTCCTGGTCGGCCGTATATTCTGTCATCGATTTTTCATCTGAAAAACGAAAATCATGGTCGGTATCAATATATAGAGTATCGTAAACGCCCTTTTCTTCTGAATCGGCAAAAAGAACGAGGAGTTGGTCATTTATTCGACCATTTACATCTAAGTCAATTTTCAACACTGATTCATCAAGAATAGCATATGGAAGACGTCCACTCAACGTATATGTTCCCTGCAAATCATACTGTTTTCCTTCGATTGATACATACCGGTCCGTTTTAGCTACTGCCCCAATGCCCGTTATTTTCCCTTCTTCGGTTACATCGTAAAAGCCAATCAGCTTCTTATCTCCATCAGGCGTATTTGTTAAAGAGCTAAGACCCGGATCAATTCCAGAATCAATAATTGCAATGATTTCACCCTGTCCTTGATATGTATCATTCATACCAAGTGCCTGGCGCAATATCAAGGAACTGCGCATAGCATCGCCTGAGTCAAAATTTTGTGCAGACAAGGTCGAGGCTACTTGTATTTGTGCTGTACTAGACTCAGATATTATTTCTGTCGAAAGAAACTTTGGCACCGTAGGCTCCAAATCGGTAGCCAAAGTCGATTCCAGATAACACAATTTCCCGTCTTGACTAATTACTCCCAAATATAAACCATCTGTCTCAAGGCTCTCTTCCAACTGCCCCAATAATTCAGAATCGAACGGAATTTGCACCGACTGCTTACCAATGATAAAATCTGCTTTTTGGTAGTCATAAGAAATTAAGGTTCCATAAAAATCATAATATGTGCCTACTTCTTTCAAGAAAGCCCCTAACATTGCGGTAGCCTCATCACGTCTTACCTTCAGACTTCCTCTAAAAGTGCCATCCGGATAACCCGAAATCAGTCCATAGCTAGTAGCTAGATTGACGCTTGACTTAGCCCATGCAGGAATCTGTTCTTCATCACGAAAAGTCAGACCAAGACTACCATACTCATCCATCTCCAGTGCCCGGGTCAGCATAGTGGTGAACTCCAAACGGCTAACCTGCTGTTCCGGTTTAAAGCTACCATCCGGATAGCCACTGACTAAACCTCTTTCCCAGGCTACATTGATGTAGGCACTAGCCCAATGGCCTTTTTCTACATCACGAAAGATACATTCCGTATCCTTAAGCTCTTGCAGTCCATCGCTTGCACCATTGGCATTAACCAACAGCACAACCGCTTCCGCACGGGTTAAAGATGCTTCTGGACGGAAAAGCCCATCAGCATATCCGCTAACCAGGCCCTTCGAGGCTAATACTGAAATCGATTGGGAAGCCCAATGGTTTTCATTGACATCAGAAAATGCCCAAGCTCTCGTTGGGTTCATAAATATATATAGCATGAGTATGAAGATCAATAACTTTCTGCGCATAAGCAACCTACTCTTTCATAACACCCTTTATTTTCTCATAAATCGCCTAGAATATCCATCCTTTTTGCCTAACTAGGATACTCTCTCCACACAGAAAAGCAATACCCTTTTTTTACACTGGACATTCAAAATAATAAAAAACCATCTTCTTTTAACAGCAATTATTCGCGATGCGAGATTAGGCCAATATTATGACGCTTACAATGAGATAAAGTTCCATTTTATGTTTATCAAATTTACTATTAGTGATGCTAAAAAAGGCTTGGCTTTCTCCGTATGAGAAACCAAGCCTTAGGCCACTATCTATACATTTTTAAGCTATTCCAATACCATCAAATATCATTTCCACATACCGTGATGCTCGGCCATGAGGATCCATTTTTTCATCAAAAGGAGTATGGCATAATGCTGGTAAACCAATGACCAACATCATCTGCATTTCCTGCATTGGCATGTTTTCACGAATACTTCCTTCTTTCACACCCAACTCGATGAGTTTTTTAAACAACGCCATTATGCTCTCACCGATGTTTTTAAAGGGCCTATCCCTTTTCATAATCCACATCTGTTCCATCATGCGCATGCCTTTTCCAGTATCCCGCATTTCCTCGCTAAATCTTATCTGCTTTTCGTAGAGAGCCACAATACGTTCCTTAACAGGAATTTTCAATGCTGCGACATCTTCCATCTCTTGCAAGTAGGTTTCCAGCATAAAGTTAAAAAGTTGATAGTACAGTTCTTCCTTGCTTTCAAAATACTCATAGACTGTACCCTTGCCTACACCTGCTTGCCTCGCAATTTCAATCATCTTTACATCATGAAAGTCACTTGTGGAAAAGCACTCAAATGCACCTTCCAAAATCTTTTTTCTTGTCTCTATCCTGCCCATAATTCTCCTACATGAACAACGAGTAGGTAAAGGAAGACTTAACCAATTCATAGTTCAGCAGCATAGACGTCGCAGCATCCTCTGCTTCAGCTAGCGCACCTTCTGCCTCTTCCATTTCCAACCTAGTTGCCATTCCTTCTTGGTAACGCAGCTTCACAACTCGGTAGTTTTCTTTGGAGTATTTTACATTTTCCAAGAAAGACAGATACGCTTCTTCTGTCGCTGCCAGATTCGTGTAAGCAGAACGAATCTTCAATTCACTTTGTTGAAGTTGAGATTCATACTGCAATTTGGCTTCCAACATCGCATACCTTTGTTCCTTATATATGTTTGTGTTTTGCGTATAGTAAGCATCCGCAACCGCAAATCCTGTTGCCGCAATTTCATATGCTCCTTTAGCCCCTATTAAGGCTACATCCTTTTCCATACCCTCAGCAATCGTTTCATCTAAATCGATTTCGACTGGTTTATAAGAAAATTCATCCGTTGCTACAATCGGAGTATTCAATGGCAAAGACAATTGCGCTGCCAAATCCATCATGGCATTCATGTGGCTAGCCTGTTTTCCGGCAAGATCCGCTTTTTTGCCAGCCACCAAGGCTTGAGCCCCCATGACTTCTCCTTGCGATACCATTCCAGCATCAAAGAAAGATTGCGTGATTCTCAGCTGTTCCTGAGCTCTCGCCAAAGTATTTTCTGCATTTTTCAATGAAGCTTGTGCTTTTAATAGCTCATAATAACTGCTTTGCACACCGAATAGAATTGCATTTTCAGTTACTGCATACGAAGCTTCTGCTACTTGCAAGCCTACTTCCGTTGCCTTTTTAGCTACATATTTTCCTAAAGAACGCTCATAGTTGGTACTATATATGCTATAGGATTTTGTATTAATATCGTTTGAATCATTTTTCTGTTTCCGATCCAAAAACTCTGCTTTGTCGAGTCCTACTTCAGAAAGTTCTAACTCAGGACTACCTTCTAGAACCATAGCCTTCGCCTCAGCCAGGGTAAGGGTGATTTCCGTCTGTTCTTCGGTGATTACCTGTGGAATTTCAAAATTATATTCATATTTCTCATCAGCCACAACTGGCGTACTTACCATTACACCAATTAGCAGACATGCAATACCGGCAATCCAGCTTTTCTTCTTCATTGCGCTACCTCCTCCTGAATCGTGCTCTTCTTGTTCTTTTTCTTCTTATTTGCTCTTTTTTCCTTTATTTGATCAAAAATTGCATAAATTACAGGAATGAACACCAATGTAATCACGGTGGACACTACCAGACCGCCGATAATGGCAACACCAAGCGGAGCAAACATTTCACCACCTTGACCAAGCCCTAAAGCCAACGGTATCATCGCCAAGATTGTAGTTAATGTGGTCATAATGATCGGACGCAAACGTGCAGATGCGGCCTGAATTATGGCTTCTATAGATTTCATCCCACTATTTTTCAACCGATTAATATAGTCAATCAGCACAATAGCATTGTTCACTACAATTCCAACCAGCATGACCACTCCAATAAACGACACGACGTTTAGAGTCTGATTGGTAATTAGGAGTGACCAAACCACACCGATAATGGTAAACGGCAAGGTAAACATGATAATAAATGGGTAAAGAAGTGATTCAAACTGTGAGGCCAAAATCATGTATACCAAGGCAATGGCCAAGAGTACAACCAAAGACAAGTCAGAGAATGTTTCTGCCATCTGCTCTGCCGTGCCTCCAAATACAACCTCATATCCTTCCGGTAGTGCTACATTTTCATCAATCGAGGCTTGTATGTCCGTAATTACGCTATTCAAGTCACGGCCAAATATATCGCCGGATATGGTTACTTCTCTTACTTGGTTACTTCTTGTGATGGTATTCGGTGAATTCACATTTTCAATATTTGCTACTTGATTCAAAGGAACCACATAGCCCAGTGGACTCATGATACTAATACTACCAATTTCTTGTATAGAATCTCGTGCACTCTCATCTAATACAATTCGCACGTCAATCTCATCCGAACCCGTCGTGTAACGAGTCACTGTAGAGCCACCAATGGCCATCTGAGCAGTAGATGCAATCGTATATGCGCTGAGTCCATATGCCGAAGCCCTCTCTCGGTCTACCACAATACGCATCTCTGGACGCCTCTCATCTAGCGAGGAGCTAACTTCTCGAGTTCCTTCCACGCTGCCGACTAGGGCGCTAACTTTACTTGAAAGTTCTTGGAGAGTGTCAATATCGTCTCCCTTGATACTAATAGAGATTGCTGAGCCCATGGACATACCTCCGCCCATGGAGTCGGCTGCACTTACCGTGATATCAGCACCAGGAATTAGGACTGTATGCTGTCGGATGGCTTCTACTACTTCATCTGTGCTTCGTTGCCTATCATCTTTTAAATACAGATATATGGTACCTGCATTGGTAGTATCGCCAGAAAGAGATATCTGCATACCACCCGATCCAATGACTGTGGCAATCGACTCATTCTCATCTAATGAGCCTAGATAATCTTCCAATCCAGCTACGACCTTTGTTGTCTCAGCCAACTTGGTTCCAGTTGGCATGGTAACAGCGATACTAATCTGTCCCTCATCCGAAGCAGGGAAAAATTCTTGCCCTACGAACGGAAGTAAGAATAGGCTGGCAATAAAGATACCACTGAAAATAACCACAATACGTCTTTTATGCTTTAACGCATATGTCAATAATCTACCATGTGCCTTGTTTAATCGGTCAAACCCATTGTTAAATCGGGTCAGTATTCGCTTAACTAAACTATTCTTTGCCCGGTGATGTGCATCCACCCTAATCAAGCGAGAGGATAGCATGGGGGTTGCCGTAATGGCCACAAACAATGAGGCCAAGAGGGAAAAGGATACCGTCAACGCCAGTTCATTAAAAATTGTCGATGTCATCCCTTCCGTGAAGGCAATTGGGAAAAACACAGCCACCGTAGTCAGGGTGGAAGCGACAATGGCTGAAGTCACTTCACTAGCACCTATTTTAGCTGCATTCATGCGTTCTTCACCTAGTTGGTTGTGCCGGAAAATATTTTCAAGAACAACGATGGAATTATCCACCATCATACCAATTCCCAAGGCTAGGCCACCTAGTGTCATAATATTCAAAGTCAAATTAAAGAAATACATCAAAACAAACGTTGCAATAACCGATATTGGAATGGACAAGGCTACAATCAGCGTGGAGCGAATATCCCGTAAAAACAAGAACAGGACTAGAGCCGCCAACAGGGCGCCCAACAACATATTGGTTGCCACAGCTTGAATAACCACTTCAATGTATTCCGATGAATCATAGAATATATCGATAACAAAATCATCTGGTAATTCTTTCTTCAGTTCTTCCATTTCTGCTTTGACTGCAGCAGCCACGGCAACCGTATTGGAGCCAGACTGCTTATTGACGGAAAGAGTAATTGACTCCTTACCATTCATTTTGGAAATGGCTGCCTGCTCTTTGAATCCATCCACTACTTCAGCCACATCAGCAACCCGAACCGACGCGCCCGTTGGAGTATTGATAACAACCTGTGCAATTTCCCCAGGCTCTGTAAATTCACCCTCAACGTTGATAATCAGATCCTTACTGCCCTTTTCCATCAGGCCTGCAGACATACTGATATTCTCAGACGTAATTGCTTGCTTTACCTGAGCCATGGTCAAACCATAGCTATTCAACCTAGCTGGATCCAACACCACCGTTATCTCCCGCGTTTTTCCGCCGGTCAAATTTACGCTAGCCACACCATCGATACGTTCTAATCGGGAAAGCATCGTATCTTCAATGATGCTTTTAATCTCCTCCGTATCCCGGTTGCCAGTTACCGCAAACTGCATGATGGGCATCATGTTGGGATCTAGTTGCATAACCATAGGACTCGTTGCATCCTCTGGCAAATAACCCTCAATCAAATCTATCTTTTCGCGCATATCCAACGTAGCGTCAGACATATCTGTATTCCAACCAAACTCCAAAAGAAGCAATGAATTACCTACACTAGAATAGGATGTAATATTCTCCATATCTGAGGTGGTCGCCAATGAGCTTTCCAACGGCTTGGTTATAATATTCTCAACTTCCTGAGGCGACGCACCAGAATAGCTGGTCGTAACAATAGCAATCGGTAGATTCATATCTGGCATCAAGTCTAAGCTAATCCCAGATAGGGACACTGCCCCTAGAACCACTACCGCTATCAAGATCATGACAATGGTTACCGGCCGTTCAACACTAAAATGCGATATTTTCATTACTCGGCCCCTTCCTCAATCACTTGAACAGAGACTCCATCGCTTAGACGTTCCTTACCTAAAACTACAATTTCATCACCTTGGTTTATATCACCGCGTATTGCAGCTCGCTCACCATCGGTCAATAGAACTTCAACTGGTACCTGTCGGACGGTTTCGCCAATTAGTACAAAGACAGTTGATTCATTATCTGTGTACCGAATGGCATCCTCAGAAACAATCAAACCGTCAACCACCGTATCTTGGACCAGATTGATGGTACAGGACATACCTGACTTAATTCGTTCATCTGGATTGTCTATCTGCACTTTAATGGCAAAGGATTTGGTCATAGCATCCGCTTGAGGACTTGCCTCAACAATGATTCCACTAAAGGGTTCCTCTTTAATAGATTCAAACCATACATCAATGGTTTTCCCAACTTCCACTTGATTGATCTGCTTTTCACTCAATCCAAAGGTTGCTTCCACACTGGATAAATCAATGATCGAGATAATTGGTAGGCCCATACTAGCCGTCTGTCCTACTTGAGCATTGACATAGCCAACAATACCATCTATTGGCGCCGTAATATTCACTTGTTCTAGACCATCTCCAGCCATGTCCAAGGCTACACGAGCCTGTTGAAAGGAGCCATCCCGAATCAGTTCATACTGGCTCTTACTAGAGTCATATTGCTGCTTAGATACGGCACCTTCTTGGTATAGTCTAGCTGTTTTCTCGTAAGTATCCTTTGCATTTTCCAATTGCAGTTTAGCCATCGAGTAGTTTGCATTCGCTTGAGTAATCTGCTGATTCACACTTTCAGCATCTAGCTTAATCAACAAGTCGCCTTTGCTAACCCGGCTACCAGCACTAACCAACACCGTATCTACCTCTGCAGGTACCCCAGCAGTAATAACCACTTCATCCGTAGCCTTCGCTGTTCCGTTCAATCGATCGGATATGGAAAGTGAGCCCATTTCCACCATTTGGGTGGTGACAGCCACACGAAATTCTTCTTCAGCTTCTGGTTGAGAAGCGCAGCCCGAAACTAGAGCTGCGATTAGAAATATCAATAATGTCCAACGCATTTTTCCCATTTTTTATCTCCTTTAACGCGAGTATTGAGTCCATCCTATCAATAACTGACCCACTGGTCAATTGATTTCACTAAATTTCTGACCCGAGGGTCAGTTAATCATTCCCCTAATAACACTTCGTGGTTCACATTGTACTAGGCTTCACCTTTTTCCTTTTAAAAATCCTCCTGTATTACCTGACCTTCTCACCTTTTTCCCACACTTAGCTGCTCTTCTTTTTATCTTAAGCACTTGTTACTAGATGACTTTAGTATAAACCCTAAATCATTTTTACGCCTTTTAAATGAGCCTTGCAAAAATATGGATATCAGTCTTCTACACAAATAATTTTTACCAATACAAAATACATTAAAGGATAAAACACTAAAACGTCGAATGAAAAGAACTATGAGTAAATACCACAAATAGCTTTTATGTTAGGGGAGGTAACTTTTATGAAACGTAAAAAATTACTAGCGCTTGGGTTTGTTTTGATTTTCGCAATAACAATGGTGGCTGGTTGTGCACCTGCTGCAGAAGAAGAGCCCGTCGAAGAACCAGCTGAGGAACCAGTGGTGGAAGAACCGGCTGAGGAGCCAATGCAAGCCGCATTACTTACCTCTGGCCCTATCAACGATGGTGGTTGGAATATGTTGGCTTATGAAGGTCTTCTAAACTTGCAAGACCAGTATGGTTTTGAGGTAAGCTATACTGAGAATGTTAAGCAAGATGACCAAGAAGCCATTATGAACGATTATGCAAGAAAAGGTTACGATGTAATCATTGGTCATGGTTTCGAGTATGGCGATGCAATTCTAGCCGTTGCTGCCAACCATCCCGATGTACATTTCATCAATATTGGTGGTATGGCGGTAGCAGATAACGTAGCATCAGCCAGTTTCCAAACTGGTGAAATGGGATATGTTTTAGGTGTTATGGCTGGAAGAATGACCGAAACAAACAAAGTTGGTTTTGTGGGCGCCATGGAAATCCCGACTATTGCTGCAGATGTGGAAGCATTTAAAGCAGCCATTGCTGAAGTAAATCCTGACTGTGACGTCATGGTAACCTACACAGGTTCATGGGTAGATATCGCAGCTGGTAAAGAAGCAGCCATCGGTCAAATTGATGCTGGCGCTGACATTATCTATGGTGTCGGTGATGCATGTGATGCAGGAGCCATCCAGGCTTGTGAAGAAGCTGACCATTTGGTTAAATTTATCGGTTGGTCTGCTGATATGTCTTCACTAGGTCCCAATACTGTAATTACTTCTGGCTATCAGTCAATTTCCACGCTGATTGGTAACGTTGTGGATACCATCCTTGACGGAACGTTTGAAGGAAAATCAACACCTTACGGTATTGCTGATGGGGTTCAATATTTTGCAACTTGGAATGATGACTTAATCACACCGGAAGATAAGGATGCCACTATTGCCGTATTCAATGAATTTATGGATGGAGAACGTGTTACTGAATTCCCATCAAACTAAACTAATACGATAAAAAAATTAGAAGAGACCATGGCGAATGCAAACAGCATTCATTGCCATGGTCTCTTCTTTGTCAATTTATCTTCTGTTTAAAACCTCTATGCTCTTTGATCTATCTTTTGACTTACAGGCAGATAAATAAGCATAAGAATAATTGCTGAAACAATCATCTCTGGAAGCAAATAACTACCATTATAAATCAAGGAATAAACGTAAGGATTGGTTCCTTCAGCATAAGTAGACCAAATCACCACACCAGAAACGAAGTGACAGGCAAAACGTCCCAACACCCCAATGGCAGTTCCTATGGCGATTTTTACTCTGCTTGTCGGTCTAACGACACCAGCCAGTCCCAAAGCAGCAAAAGCAACACCATAGTCAAACAACAATGAAATAATATGAAAAGAATACTTCGGTCCCAAAATAAACTGCAAGGTACCATATACAGCCCCGGCTAACATACCTTGTTTCCACCCTCTACGCAATGCAAAGAACAAAATTGGCACCATACTGCCTGCCGTAACCGATCCGCCCTGAGGCATCGTAATTATAGTTACATAGCTAAGCACTTGAGCCAAAGCTATCATCAAGCCGGCCTCCACCAAAGTTCGTACATTCTTCATCAATTCTTCCTCCTTCTCCAATAAAGCATAAATAGAAATAAAAAAAACTACCGCCGGGTATGCGATAGAAGGAAATGAATCTTGCTTATTTCCCTACGCTGGCATTACCCAGATCAGGTTTAGGGTTAGCGATTGCCTCTCAGCCGACCTACGTCAGCACCCCTTTACATGAAACTAGTAGTAGTTTACGGTATTAAACGGTATTTGTAAAGAGAAACGAGCCGGAAAACCGGCTCGTTTCCATTCTTTTATTTTCATATCATTAATTATTCTGCCACAGTCTATCTGCAACAACAGACCACTCTTCTGCTACCTTTTTAGTTTTATCTGTCAAATCTCGAACATCTTCCTTATCAAGTGGTTGTGTAGAATGTACATCTGATTCAAGTACCATCTTGCGTAAACACTCTGGATTATCTAATAAGGGGCACGGTCTTAGCATATTCTGATTAAACGGCTGGCCTTCTCTATAGGCTTTGAATAAGGGTTGACCAAGTGCTTCAAGCAATGAAACATCATGAATGTTAGCGCTAGAATAGTGGATGAAAGCACACGGTTCCACGTCACCCGCCGCGTTAATGTGCAAATATCTTCTTCCCCCTGCGATGCAACCATCTACGTGTTCCCCATCATTCCAAAAATCCATCGTAAATAGGGGTTTTTCTTTGCGGAATTTGCGAAGCTGATGGTACATAAACTCCCGTTGTTCCGCATTTGCCAGCAATTCAGGAACAGCATCCTTACCCAAGGGAATATAGGTGAAATACCAACCGAAGTAGCATCCCTTCTCTATCATAAGGTCTATATACTCTTCACTACCAACCACATCCACGTTGCCACTGTGATAACAGGTTGAAAAGCCAAAGGGAATACCATGCGCCTTCAGTATATCCATGCCTGCCATAATCTTATCAAAAGTACCTTCTCCCCGGCGCATATCATTTTCTTTTTTAAAGCCTTCCACACTGATTGCAAAGGTTATGTTTCCTACTTCTTGAATTTCCTTGGCAAATGCCTCATCAAAAAGTGTTCCATTGGTAAATGCCAAAAAAACACAATCCTTATGTTTTCTTGCCAAACCTATCAAGTCTGCCTTACGAATGGTTGGTTCACCACCAGAGTAGATATAGGTTCTAATTCCTAATTCCTTACCTTGTTTAATAATATCATCCAATAGCTCATAACTCATACTATCTGTTTTCTTATACTCAGCCGCCCAGCATCCAATGCACTTTAGGTTGCAGGCAGAAGTTGGATCCATCAAAATCGCCCACGGAATATTTCTATCATATTTTTTTCTTGCAATATTCAGTTCTTTGGCGCCTTCAATTCCGGCATGAATTCCAATGTTGTAGATTAAGGTATTGCGCACATGAGGATCTACCTCAGTCAGAATCTTTTCAATAAGTTCACGCCAGTTGCCACCATTTTCCCAAGCATCCTTAATTAACTCGTATTGGTTTCTAGTACCAGGTTCCATCGGAATCTTGCCGGCCCACTTCAGAAGCTTTGGAAAATTAGCCATAGGGTCTTTTCTGAGATAGCCTAGTGCTTTTTCTAACATTGCTTTACTCAAGTTCGATTTAACAGCCATTGTGTCTTTCCTCCTTTAGTCCTTAGAAATTTTCCCTTTTCTTCCCACTGCATGCATCATGCTGTCATGTAAATTTCTATCTTCCAACCCTAATTGTTGAATCATGGACAAAACGAATGAAATCTGCATCAAATCCATCCACTCATCGTCTTTTAATGCTTTTTTTGACACCTCCTCATCTAACTTGCGACTTATATAGTCTTCTACTTCCGTAATATGATTTATCAACTCGTTGTAAGAATCATCCTTGTCTCGTTTTGCCAAAATTAGAAATTCCATAAATAAGATACTAATACTGCTCTTACCAAAATCCTTTAGCAATGCTTCATCAAGCCAAGCCAATTTTTGCAACAAGGTCAAGTCGTTCATGGCAATCATCTCATCAACACGTTCCTTGATTTTATCAACCACCATCAGTATCATGTCACAATACAAATTTTCTTTATTCTTATAGTATTGATACAGGCTGGTTCGCCCCATACTTGCTGCACGGCCCACATCCTCCAGCCGTACCTTTTGATAACCTAAATCAACAAATAGGGGTAGCGACTTCAATAAAATATTCTTTCTAGTTTTGGGATAATCAATAATTTTCGGCATGTTTCTCCTATTTCTGACATACATGTCAATAATTTATGCATACATAATATTCTTTTCTGACAGATATGTCAATATAAAGGATGCCAACTTGACGACTAAAATATTTCACATTATAATACCTAAAAACGATGAGGTGTTCTATGAACAAAAAAGTAATCCGTCTAATCATCACTATAATAGTATTGATTGTAGGATATTTAAGTCAGGTCTCAAGTCCGCAGTCAACAGACCAGCTGACCCCAGCCACCATATCTAAGCATATTGACGGAGATACCTTCGTTGTAGAAGTAGATGGTAGCCAGGAAACTGTTCGTCTCATCGGCATCGATACCCCTGAAAAGGATGGTCCTTACACAGAAGAAGAACCTTTTGGACAAGAAGCGTCCAATTTCACCGCACAGGCACTACCACTCGGCACAACAGTGTATTTGCAAATAGATGAATCTGACCGCGATACCCACGACCGACTCTTACGATATGTTTGGCTAAGTCCTGTAGAGGACTTGTCGGACCCAGACAGTATTCGGGAACAGATGTTTAATGCTATTCTGATTGACAAAGGCTATGCTGAGGCAAAAACTTACAAGCCCGACGTTGCCTACCAGCAAATTTTCGATGACTTAGAAGAAGAAGCCAAAGCAAATAAGCTTGGCATGTACCAATAGAAAAAAGGCTTGTTTCCCCATCGACTGAGGAAACAAGCCTTTCTTATCATACTTTGTTGAACTATCATTCTTGATTTCCCGCTCCTTGTTTTTCCACAAGTTAGCTTTCAAAATGATCGAATTCTTCATCAGATAGGTCTTCTTTAAAAATCTCTCTCACCTTATTTCTCGCCTTTTCACGCATTTTTAGCGACAAATAGGTTTGCACTTCCATAAACACCGCAATCAAGATTCCCAAATCCTCCCCAAAACCCACAACTGGTATAACATCCGGTACTAGGTCAAACGGTAAAATGAAATAGCCCAACGCCCCCATTATGATGCTTTTGGTTTTAATAGGAACCTTACCGTCAACCATGAGGTAATAAAGCAACAGGGCCAAATAGATAACCTTCTTGCCCGCCATTCCAAATCCTGTCTTGATTTTTTGCATAAATTTGGCTTCAGAATAGTCTTTGCGATAACGTCTTATGCGTTTACCCTCGAATTGGATTTCGTCAGGATAATAGGTCTTTTGTTCCTCTTGTTGTTCCTCTTGTTGTTCCTCTTGTTGTTCCTCTTTTGTATCGTCCTTTTTATAGTGTTTCATTATTCCGCCTCCCGAAATCTTCTCTCATTTTTTTCATATTCCTCAAAAGCAAAGGAGCTGCTACCATCAAGGTCGCAAATTCTGTGAAAGGGCTGGTCCACCAAATTCCATCGGTCTGTAAAAACAGTGGAAGGAGATTTACCCCTATAAAAGTAAAAACCATCCCCCTGAGAATACTGATTACGGCTGAAGTACCGGCCCATTCAATCGCTGTGAAATACGATGAGCTGATGACATTAAAACACATGAAAATAAAGTTCAAGGTTATGATTCCTAAAGCATGAGTAGACAGAGCTACCAAGTCTGGCCGATTACTAACAAAAAGGCCTACCAAAAATCCTCGTTGGGTGAAAATCAGCAAAGAAACTGGTGCCACCAAGCTGAATCCAAAGAGATATGCAATCCGTAAGATGGCACGAACTCGGTCCAAGCGTCCTGCTCCGTAATTTATACTGATTAATGGCTGCATGGCAATGCCAAAACCAAAAATTAGGAAAGCCAAGATTACATTGATATAAGTAACCACCGCAAATGCGCTGACCCCTAATACGCCAATATGTCGCATCAATGCCAAATTATATATCAATGTTGAAACTCCGAAGCTTAGCTCGGTAAAAAGCTCAGAACTTCCATTATATAAAGCCCGAAAGAGCAGCGGCCGTGGAATCCTCTTCGGCATGAACGAATAGCGCATCTCACAATTTCGTAGCGACCAAACAAATAAAATGAAGGCCGAGGTCATGGCCAATCCTGAAGCCACGGCTGCCCCTTTTACACCCCAATCTAGTACTACAATAGCCAAGTAGTCGAGTAGGATATTTAGAAGTGAGGCCGCAACCATAATATGCATAGCTCTTTTAGGTTGATTGGAAGCCCTTAGGATATAGTCTAAAAAGTAGTTACACAAATAGGCAAAAAAGAAATATGAGATATAGCGGATATAACTCATAACCTCCCATAGAATTGTCTCTGTTGCTCCCAATAAATAGGCAATCGGTTGGATACATACTAAGGCCACTACCGTACCAAACAAAGATAAGATAATCAGGGTTGTAAATACCCTCGCAAAAAGAAGCCTAGCTCCCCGACGATCATTTTGACCGATTCGAATCGAAATGAGGGTTCCGCCTCCGATGGATAACATCAAACCAATACCAGACATCAAACTCCATGCCGGCATAACTAGATTAATTGCCGCCAGACCCTTTGCTCCCACAAAATTGCCTATAAATATACCATCAATTAAGATGTACAGGGCTTGAGATAGCATGGCTATCATACTTGGAATGGCATATTGGATTAAAAGACGTTTCGGATCTTTCTGTAATACTTCCTGATTTATCGCTTCCTGGACTTCCATATACACCTCTTATGCTAGTTTACCAGTCCCATATCCTGCCAAAGGTCTTCCGGTAGTTTTGGCTTACTCAAATAGTACCCCTGAAAATAGAAACAATGCAACTTTTTCAGTTCCTCAAATTGATTCCGATTCTCGACCCCTTCGCCTAATGTTTGCATTCCATAGTCCTGAATCAACTGAATCAGATTGTAAATCAACCTTTTATCAGACTTTAAGGCAACGTTATCAATAAAGCTCTTATCAAGCTTAACAATATCGACGGGTAATTTCGTCAGATAGCTGAGTGAAGAATAACCGGTACCAAAATCATCTAGGGCAATTCGAATGCCTAAGTCACGAATTTGCTTTAATGTTTCCCGATAGCCCTCGAAATCGTCAATCAGTGTAGATTCTGTAATTTCAAATATCACACTTTCAGCATTTATTTCCCTTTCAAACAGTTTTCGCTTCAACTTCGAAACAAACTTCGTATCCTTCAACTGTTTAACAGAAATATTGATAAAAAACACATATTGACCGCTTACTTTTTCACAAAAATTCTTAATATCGGTAAAAACTTGATCCAAGATCCAATACCCGAGTTCACCGATGGTTCCATTCTTTTCGGCTAGTGGGATAAAGCTCAATGGTGCAATGTTTCCAAATACAGGATGCTCCCAACGAATTAAGGCCTCAAATCCATAAAGATCTTCCTTAGTACAAATCGGTTGGTAGACCATATGGTACTCACCCTTTAGCAGGGCCTTATGAATATCGCTAGATATGGCAATTCGGTACAGCGCCTGATTCGTTAATTCAGGGTCATAAAAACATAGCTGGTTTTTACCCTTTTCTTTCGCATGATACATGGCAATATCTGCTGCCTTGTATAGTTCCTTCTCATTTTCAGCATCCTTTGGATATAAGGCGGCCCCGATACTACACGATAAGTAATACTTCTTATTATGAAGGGAAACAGGACTTTGCAGCAGATTTGCGATTCGCCTAGACAGCCTTTTAACCTCATCTTGCAACGAGGCAGAATCCACCAAGCATACGAATTCATCTCCCCCTAAACGATAGACGGGATAGTCAGCCAAAGCCAAACCTAGAATCTGAGTAAAGGTTTTCAGAACCTCATCACCTGTATCGTGTCCAAACACATCGTTTATGTCCTTGAATTCATCCAAGTCGATAAATAGCATAGCAAGCTTTTTATTTTCACCTTGTAGATACTGTCTCAGGTCACCAAACATTTTTTCCCTGTTGGGGAGTCCAGTCAATGCATCGTAGTATGCAAGATGCTTAATTTCTTCTTTTGCCTTCTCAATCTCAGTTGCGTCTATCCCCAAGAATAGATGCGTCCTTTCTCCTTTTTCACTGAGTGCTTCTTTTTGAAGCCAACGCACATTTCTTGGAGTGCTTGCCACAGATGGGAAATTTTCGGCTTGATTTTCAATACAATTTGTCTGTTCGCCAACCTCCATAATAGTCTTCTCCCAAGAGCGACCCAATAATTTTTCTTCACTCAATCCCAAATGTTTTTGTACCAAACCATTGGCGTAGCATATGTTCCCCTGGCGGTCTATGGCTGCTGCCAAAATATCTTGGTGCTCAAGTAAGGCATCCGCCAATAGCCTCTCAATTCCTTCCCCAGCCCTATGTTGATAGATACTGGTAATATCTAAATCCAACCCCTTCAGCCTTACCATTCCTGCATGATTTGTTTCCGAATAGCTAAAGCAAGTAAGAATCTGTCGATAAATTCCCCTGCCATCTAGGAGTCGGTAACATAGCGTTTTGCCCTCACTTTTTTGGCTAGAAGCTGTCAGCCATGACCTAATTAGAAACTCTCGGTCTTCAGGATGTACACGTTCTAGCCACCATTCAGCAGGTTTTTCTTGTCGGTCAAAATGAAAAGCCTTTCGCCATTGAGGATACTTCTCTTTACCCGATAGAAAACCAGCAGCTTCCTCTTTACTGAAACAAAGTTCATAGAATGCCCCTGGCAATGCCCGCAATACTTCACGAAACAAGGTATCCCTTTGGGCCAGATTTTCCTTCATCTCATTTACACGATGTTTGAGGTTTTCTTTTTCGGTTTCCAGTTTTTTTTGTCTGTATAGGTTGAAAAAGCCCCATAAAACGCATAATATTGCAATGATTGCCGGAACAATCCAGCTTATGATATTACGAAACATTTGCTCCTCCTGTTCTGTTGCAAGACTCTGCTTTTATGATAAGAGATATTTCTGCAGATTGCACTCTTTTCATGAAAGAACACCTTAAATGTTTATCCAAAAGAAAGCAGTTAATCGTGAATATAAATCAAGATTCAAAACCCAAAGCCATAACGATGATGCTAATTTCATCATTTTCCTTTGCTCTGATGCAGCTATTTGCTAAGATGGCTGGCGATCTTCCCGTTGCCCAAAAAGTGTTTTTCAGAAACCTTTTAGGGGTCATTGTCCTAAGTGTCATCTTACTACTCAAAGGCATTCCACCACTGGGAAAAAAGAAGAACCGTAAATGGCTTATTTTGCGAAGTACTTTCGGCACCCTGGGCATATTTACAAATCTATATGCAGTTGGCAGAATGAACCTGGCAGATTCAAGCATGTTAAACCGATTTTCTCCTTTTTTTGTCATGGTATTAGCGGCAATCTTTCTTAAGGAAACAATCCGAAAGGAACACATTCGTTCATTGATAGTAGCCTTTGCCGGAGTGTTATTGGTGATTAAGCCAAGTTTTTCCGCACAAACTCTTCCAGCCCTATCGGGACTATTCTCCGCCTTGTTTGCTGGTAGTGCCTACGTGATTGTGCGTTTCTTAAAAGGAAAAGAAGAACCCTTGACAATCGTATTTTTCTTTTCCCTATTTTCTTGTCTTATGAGTTTACCCTTAACCCTATCTGCCTATCACCAGCCCTCAGTAGAGCAATGGTGGGCTTTGGCTGGATTCGGGATCTTTGCGCTTGGCGGACAATACTTCATTACTTCTGCCTACAAGTATGCACCAGCAGGAGAAGTTTCTATCTATGGTTACTCCACCGTTATTTTTTCGGCTGTTTTAGGGAACCTAATACTATCTGAATTACCTGACTTTTGGTCTTGGATCGGTATTTTTTTAGTCCTCCTATCTGCCTTTTATCTTTACCGTGTCAACCGTCAAACAATTCGTTCAGAACCTGAAAAACAGAAATAACTTTGCCCTATTTACAATTGTAGCCCTTCATTCTGTCCAAAAAAGAGGTACAATAGTACAATAACAAACTGATTAAACGGAGGAATATATGAAACGTCTATTTATAATGCTTATACTGATTTTGCTACTGTTAACTGGTTGCAGCAATGCTCCCAGCACTGATTTAATTGCCGCAGTAGATGATAATGGCATGGTGGGCTTTGTAACGCCAGATGGAGAATATGTCGTTGAGCCAACCTATGATTTAAGCTATCTCAACTCACCCTTGCTTCTAGGTATCATGAGTCTTTGTGACGATAGAGCCGCTGTCTCGAAAGATGGACTTTGGGGTTATGTCGACCAAAATGGTTCACTGGTTATTGAGCCCAGCTTTGACCAAGCGCTTCCATTTTCGGAAGGTTTAGCACCAGTAAGACAGAATGACAAATGGGGCTACATCGATAAAATGGGAGAACCTTTCATTGACTTTACGTATGATGCAGCCTATCCCTTCAGCGATGGATTGGCCAAAGTCTTGGTAGATGGTGAATTTGGTTTTATCAACAAAAGCGGTGACTTGGTCATAGAGCCCCAATATCAATATGCTTTTGCCTTTGAAGGAAAAGTAGCTCGTGTGGTAAAAGATGAAAAACTGGGTCTTATCAATCAAGAAGGCAACTTTGTGGTTGAACCTATTTACGACTATATCGAACCGTATCAAAATGGATTGGCCTTGGTCATTCAAGATGAACAATACGGTTTCATCGACAAAGAAGGTAACGTGGCCATTGATTTAAAATACGACAAAGCCTATTCTTTTCAAGATGGGCTGGCATTGGTCGTAAGTGGAGAAGATTCCTCTTTCATAACGCCAGATGGGAGTACATCCATCCAGCTCGAAGGACTGGCTGTATCCTTCTTCGAAGGTCTAGCCGTTCAAGCCATCGATGGAGAACTTTCCTTCATTGATAAAGAAGGAAATATTGCCATTGAAGGTCCCTTTCAAAATGCCGGTGGTTTCTCAGATGGTTTAGCCCCAGTTCTTAAGGATAACGCCTGGGGATATGTAAACAAGCTAGGCGAAATTGCAATTCCATGCAATTACCAAGCTGCCTATGGTTTTGTGGATGGACATAGTATCGTTTTAGATGACGTCACCTACCATATGGTTGACAAGCAAGGTACTCTTTCTGACAATGTCTTTATGGGTGTCAATATTGTTCCTTTCTTAGGAATGGACCTACCTGAATACATGAACACATTAGATTTCTATACCAACTAAACAACCATCTTCTTCCAACTATTTTAAGATCGAAGATAGTCTCTAAACAAAGAGGGTGTAACTCATCGTTGAATGAGTTACACCCTCTTTTGTATGTCTTATTTTTTCTTCATCTAGTACTAATTTAAGGCAGGTGCTTCTTCGACTATTTCTTGTGAATTTGCATCATCTGCATCCAATGAATCAAGTAGATCTTCTAATTCCTGAATATTCCCCTTCAAATCTTCTACCAAGGTTCTGAGACGATTTGTGTCTATTGGAGCACCCGGTTCAGTAGGCTCCGTGGGAACTGTAGGTTGGTCTAGAACTTGTCCAAGAAAGAAAGCTTCAATCGCCTCATCAAGCTCATTGGTTTCCACCATAATCAATTCTTTACCTACTGCAAATACGATGGCCTGCATTTGTGGTATGGATGAGCCCTCTCGTTCTGCCTTCAAATATATGGGTTCTATATAGATAAACCCACCTTCCATCGGTAACGTAATCAGGTTACCTCGAATAACATTAGAGCCGCTTTTATCCCAAAGTGAGAGCTTTCCTGAAATTTCAGTATCCTGGTCAATCAAAGAATCAATCATAAGAGGTCCTTGAATCTCTAAGCTCTTAGGAAGCTTGTATAGCATCAATTCTCCGTAATGTTCTCCATCACATCTAGCAGCCATCCAAGCGACCATATTATTTCTAGGCTGGTCCCCACGAGACGCCGGCGTAAAAGGCATCTTAAGCAGGAACTCCGTATCCTTGCGGTCTGGATTATCTGGTAAGGCCATCACAGCATAGTACGGTTGTATGTTCTCCGTTAAGCCACCAGCCAGGGCTTTCTTAGCAATGCTCCAAGTGTCCTCCTTGTTGTAAAACACAGAAGGATCCTCAACATGGTAGTTGAGAAGCATATTACTCTGTATGGTGTAGAAGTCTTCTGGGTAGCGTACGTGACTCAACAAGTCCTCTGGCATATTCTCTTTCGGTTGGAATACATCCGGGAATATTTTCGCATAGGTCCTTATAACCGGATCCTCGGAATCAAATACATAGAAATCCACATTACCATTGTATGGATCTATGGTTACTTTGACTGCATTACGAATATAATTCAAATCTCCGTAGGGAGAAGCATACGGGTACCCGGTCTTGTAAGTGTATGCATCTAGTATCCAACTGAGGCTACCATCCTCACGCACTACCAGATAAGGATCTTGATCAAAAGCCAAAAATGGCGTCAGCTCTCTCACCCTATCCTCAATATCACGAATCATTAATAACTTGCTGTTATCATCGATTTCTCCAGTAACGTAGAATCGCAATGTAGAAAAATATAATGAAAGCATAAGCTTATTGATGCCGCCAAATGTAAGGCCACCACTTCCATCATAGGAATTTTCCATATTGTTATCCCCTTTGGGATAATCAAACTCCATGGTTTTGCTACCAGCAATTACATACCCATATTCCGTATCATTGGTCAATTCTCCAAAATAGATTCTTGGTTCATTCGTATTCAAACTTTCAACTTGGGTAACAGGTGGGATATCTCGCAAGATTAAATTGGCATACCCATTTCGATTCATCTCATTCGCAAAAGTCCCCACTAGACCATAGCCATGCGTATATCGCATCGTAAGATTGATAAACGTTCCAGCTTTCTCAGTTAAGGCACTTTGGGATATTTCCCGAGGAGAAAGCAACACTTCTCGAAGTTTTCCATCTACATCATAGCGGTCAACATCAATGTCGTTAAAGCGGTAATAATACCGTAGACCTTGTTGTTGTGAAATAACTTCTTGCAATGGTTCGGGATCATTTAGTCGGGCATTATCAAGTGTATCCGTATTCCTCATCAAATCCGCATAACTTAAAACTGCATCCCCCGTGTATTCTTTGTTCACGATATTGTTGAGTCCATAGGCCTGTCTCGTAAACATGATTTCTTGTTCAATATAAGGGCGCTCGTTGACAAACTCGTTGTTGCTAACCGAATACTGAACTACTACTTGGGCTACGGTGCCCAGAAGAAATATCCCTACATATATAATTATGGGATAGGAAAGAAACTTGAAATTCTGTTTCCTTCGGTACATAAGACTAGATATTGCAGCAATTATGGCTACAACTGTTAAAACCAGTGCTGCAGGAATACCAGCATGGATATCTGTAAATCCGGCGCCATATACATAACCTTCTTGGGAGTACATGGTTGAAAAAATACTCACAAAATTATTGAACGCCAACACGATAAAGCTCAACGACAGCAACGTTCCCAACCATTTCCTAATACCCACATACATAGAAAATTTTGGATTGGTACGAGGATTAAAGGTAATGAGGCCCGTCAAAAAGTAAAACAGTGCCGTAAAAAAGAACACAGGTAGAATAATTCCACCAATTTTCTCTAGCAAAAACTCAAGCAACGGCATACGGAACAGATAAAAGCTGACGTCCATATTGAACACCTGTTCTTTAAGGCCAAACGGTTCAGCTTTCAGAAACTCCATAACCTTCATCCAACCCTCAGCTGCAAACGTTACAGAGAGTATTAAGGAAAACAGTACACTAACGAAAAGTGCTGGTTTCTTAAGATGCTTTAGATTGATGACATTCAACTGTTCTTTGCGTTGTAGAAACGGAATATCCATCGGATTCCGAATATCTATATATTCCTTTCTAGCTTTTTCATACACACCAATGGCATGTACGATTGCATAACGGATGAAAAAAAAGTAGAATATCCCCGAAGTGACAAATAGGATAATCTGTATCAAAATAGGTGTAGTAAAAAGATTGGTATATCCTAGGACTCCGAACCAATTGTAACGTACATAGATGCGAGCAAAAATCTGCAACACAAACAGTAGTACAAGAAGACCTCCTAAACCAAGCAGTGCTTTTCTCCCCTTCATATATGTTGCTCCTTTCCAACCCATTGAATATCATCTATAATGATATGATGTCATTGCTTACTAATTATGTCTTTATATTGTATTAAATTCAAGCCAAGAATTCAAAGGAAGTTGATTAAATGAATATCAAAAATATCTTAGAGCGCGGCGAGGTACTTATTCTCGACGGCGCCATGGGAACCTATTATAATTTACGAAATGAAAAGAAAATTCCGGTGGTCGACCTCGCAGTCAGGGAAAACCCTGATGAGGTGCGAGCAATCTACCGTGAATATCTCCAAGCCGGTGCTGATGTACTAAATACCAACACCTTTTCCTCCAATAGCTATAAGTTACGAATTGATCATTCTGAACTTAAACTTCTGTTGCAAGCAGCCTATGACTTAGCCCTGGAAGAAGCTCTTCCCTTTGGTAAAGATGTAGCAGCAGATATTGGTCCCCTACCCGAGATGGTGGGCAACGAAGAAATCTCTAACGAAAAGGCACTTGCAGAATACTATTTTATCATCGACTGTTTTCTTGCAAAGGGATGTGAGATATTCAACTTTGAGACCTTCTCTACACCTTCTTACATCCATTCACTGGCTGACTACATAAAGAAAAAAAATCCTGACACTTTCATTATGGCTAGCTTTGCGATATCTAGCAACGGATACACCATGCGGGATTATTCTGCTGAATCTATTTTACGAGACGTTGCTTCGGACAAAAATATTGATTCCGTAGGCTTTAATTGCGGCACCGGACCTACCCATCTCTATAACACGTTGGAAAACCTAACGTTTCCACAAGGGTATTTTTCAGTAGTGCCCAACGCCAGTTATCCTGAAGTGATAGATGGAAAAATCATTTATTCCCAGAATCCTGAATATTTCACAGAAATCATGTTGGAAATGCGTAACCTCGGAATACAGATTTTAGGTGGTTGTTGTGGTACTACACCTGACCATATCCGTCTTTTGAAACAGGCTATCACCAGCAATATCGCCAAAACTGAACAGAAAAAAGAAGAAGCAAAACCAGCCGGGAAAATAAAACAAAAGAAAGCAAATGTTTTTGCCCAAAAACTAGAGCGAAAAGAGTTTGTTATTGCAGTGGAGCTGCCACCCCCTAGTGATGCAGATATTAAGTCCGTTATGAATATGGCCCACCGCATCAAAAAAGCTGGTGCGGATATCCTAACTTTTTCTGATTCTCCTTTAGGTCGTGCTAGGACAAATTCCCTGGCCCTATCGGCAAAAGTAAAACGTGAAGTTGGTATCTGTACCTTGCCACATCTTTGTTGTCGGGACAGGAACACGATTGCTTTAAAATCAGACTTATTGGGAGCCTATATTGAAGAATTAAACAACATTTTGCTACTTACTGGAGATCCAATTCCCCAAGCAGAACGTAGTGAGATAGCTTCCATCTTCGACCTCAATTCATTCAAACTAATTGAATTAGTCCAGGCCATGAACGAATCTGTTTTTTCGGATAACCCATTCCATGTAGGTGCGGCTCTCAATCTAAATGTGCGAAATATTGATAAATCAGTAGAGCGCATGGCCCGCAAGCAAGCCCTAGGTGCAAATTATTTCATGACCCAGCCCATATATGAGCAACGAGTCATAGAGTATCTCGCTAACGAAAATTTAAACGATGATTACACAATTTTGGCTGGGATTATGCCTATTGTAAACTACAAAAATGCACGTTTTTTAAATAATGAAATACCAGGGATCCATCTTCCTGATGAAGTTATTGCTCAATTCCATAAAGAGCAATCACGCGAGGAAGCTGAACAATGTGGTATTGCAATAGCTTTAGAGACCATAGAAAAAGTTAAAGATCACGTATCCGGCCTCTATCTAGTAACTCCATTAAACCGCATAGGTATGATTGAATCTATCATACACCAGGTTAAAAAATGATACTTCTCGAAGGTCCTATTCTAGCACTAGGCATTCAACCACTCACTTTTTGATTTGAACGTAAAACGACTGATACAGATTTCTTGTCGCAAGATTGTATTACGACCTGCTTGTTTCTGTATACCTAGTATACTATGAACAACTTCTAAGAGATAACGAATGGCGTGATGAAGTAAAAAAGGAATTCCTCGAACTAAAAAGCAGACACCGTTCTAGAACGGTGCCTGCTTAATTTAATTATTTAGTATTCGTAGCTAACTTCTGGTTTATCGAATTCCACACCAAAGGTCTCCACTGTCACGGTTTTCATGACCTGTGGTTCCTTAGGCTTGTCGCTGGCATTTCGGTCCACTCTTACAATACGCTCTGCTTCTTCCATGTTTTCAATTATGCGACCAAATGCTGCGTATTCATTATCTAAATGCGGAGCATCCTCCACCATAATGAAAAACTGGCTTCCTGCTGAATCAGGGACTCTAGTTCGAGCCATGGATAGTACCCCTTTTTCATGTTTCAGATTATTGGTAAAGCCATTATTGGTAAACTCGCCTTTAATCTGATAGCCTGGACCGCCGCTGCCTGTAGAATTAGGGCATCCGCCTTGTATCATAAAGCCAGGGATAACTCGATGAAATCCAATGCCATCATAAAACTTCTCATTAATTAGATAAATGAAATTACGTACCGTATTGGGTGCAATCTCCGGATAAAGCTCTGCTTTCATAATTTGACCATTTTCCATTTCTATGGTTACGATAGGATTTTTATTTTCCATATTTTTTTCCTCCTTTTATTTCTCCAACCATTATAGCAGAAAACAGTTTTTTTCCCTATTCTTCTGTTTTCTTTTCAATGTCACATCAGTTTCTTTTCCTTGTCACAATAATTTCACAAACATTCAGTAAAATGATATCTTAAAAGGAAGACATCTCCCCTGGATAGGCCCATCGGTTGAAAAAAGGAGTGTGTCGTTTATCTAAGTGAGTACATTGCCTATCTATCCGGTTAGGCTACTCATCCTTAATAATTTAAAAAGCGAGGTAATCCTATGAATGAAACTGAACAAAACACAACAAAACCAGAAAACAAAGTAGCATCTGACAACGGAATGTCATTCAACGAAGAATACCAGGAATTCCTTCAATATAAGGAAAACCGAGCGCTGAAAAAGAAACGTAGCGCTAAAGGCTACTTTGTCACACTCATTGTCATTCTACTGATTGCATCCTTCTTATTTGGAATGGTGTTTGAAAATCAATATGGATATGCTGAACGTCTATTAACCCCAGCAGAAACACAAGAAGATCAGTTTACATTAGCGCAAGAACAGCCGGGAACCCCACTTTCTAGCACTGGCAGTATTTCACCTGTAGTGCCCATTGCGGAATCCGCCTTGCCAAGCATTGTGGCCATAGAAAGTGCCTCTGAATACACTGATATCTTTGGTGGTAATCAAGAAGCCCAGGGAACAGGTTCCGGCATCATTATCAGTTCTGATGGCTACATCGTGACCAACAATCATGTGGTAGACGGTGCCAACAGTCTTACCGTAATCTTACAAGACCAAACAGAGTGGCCGGCTACCGTTATCGGGACCGATGATCTCTCAGACCTTGCCGTCATAAAGATTGAAAAAAACAATCTACCTGCAGCAGTACTCGGCGATTCAGCTAGTTTGCAAGTCGGTGAATTGGTAGTTGCACTAGGAAGCCCAGTAGGTGTGAATTTTGCAGGTAGTGTTACCTCCGGCATTATTAGTGGTCTAAACCGCGAGATATATGTCGGCGATAAAACTATGAACTTAATCCAAACTGATGCAGCTATAAATCCAGGCAACAGTGGTGGTGCCCTGGTGAATAGCAATGCACAAGTAATTGGCATCAATGTTCTCAAATTTGCAGATCAGGAAGTCGAAGGCATGAGCTTCTCCATTCCCATCAATGAAGCCAAACCCATCATAGAAGAACTAATCAACGTTGGCAAAGTTTCAAGACCACATTTGGGAATCTGGGGTCGGGATATACTGGAAAATGAGGTAGCAACCTACAATGTCCCAGAAGGCATACTGATTGAGGAAGTTCAAGCAGACTCCGGCGCCTACAATGCTGGTATCGTTCGAGGTGACATTATTACCCATTTTGAAAACACTAGAGTTACTAGCATGAAACAGCTGATCGAGTTAATTCAGGCACAAGAAGTAGGAGACACAATCAATATTACGGTAGAACGTAAGGACCAAACACTAACATTTGCGGTGTTGCTAGGTGAACGTTAAGCAAAGGCTAATACAAAGCAGGTGCATCCAAACCGGATGCACCTGCCTTTTTTATCAATTGACTCCCATGCTCATGTAAACAATTTACTCCATCCGATTCATCACTGTATTTCGTAAACAATTGAATCAATCAACTTATATCATCTATTAATCATCGCAAAGAAGAAGCCGAGCAAATGCCCGGCTTCTTTATACTCATGTTACGTTTTATATGCTTCTTACCTGAATCCTGTCATCTACCACTTGAATACTAACATTGCTATCCTCCTTCACCTCACCCGAGATGATGGCTTTCGCAAGAGCAGTCTCCAAATTACGCTGAATATAACGTTTTAAAGGTCTTGCCCCATATACTCGATCGTATCCTTTTTCTACTAAATAATCTAGCACAGAATCAGCATAAGATAATCGAATATGCCTATCCACCAAACGTGCTTCTAAGCCCTTAATCAAGAGTTTTACAATTTCTCGAATCTGGCCATGGCTTAAAGGTGTGAAGAGAATAATTTCATCCAACCTATTTAGAAATTCAGGTCTAAACTTCACTCTCATCGCCTTTTCAACCTTTTCCTTGATTTCTTGAGGAATTACGGTCTCACTAACATTGTCTAAAAGATAGTCAGAACCAATATTCGAGGTCATAATGATAACCGTATTTTTAAAGTCTACTGTATGTCCATGGCTATCAGTCACCCGTCCATCATCCAAAACCTGCAGAAGCACGTTGAATACATCCGGATGCGCTTTTTCGATTTCATCGAAGAGAATGACACTATACGGTCTACGGCGCACAGCTTCTGTCAATTGTCCTCCTTCATCGTAACCTACATATCCGGGAGGAGCCCCTATGAGTCTAGAAACAGTATGCTTTTCCATATATTCCGACATATCGATACGGATAAGATTGTTTTCATCATCAAATAGGCTCTCTGCTAGCGCTTTAGCCAGTTCTGTCTTTCCTACTCCAGTCGGCCCTAAAAAGATAAATGATCCAATGGGTTTAGTTGGGTCCTTAATACCAGCCCGAGCTCTAAGTATGGCATCGGAAACTAAATCTACTGCTTCATCTTGTCCAACCACTCGTTTGTGAAGCACTTCTGGTAACCGAAGTAGTTTTTCACGTTCCCCTTCCATCAATTTGCTAAGTGGAATACCTGTCCAGCGCGAGATTATTCGAGATATTTCTTCTTCATCCACAGCTTCCTTGAGCAACTCACCTTTTTTCTGTTCCGTCGATTCTGCCTTTTTAAGCTTTGCTTGAAGTTCTGGCAACTTCCCATATTTCAATTCTGCTGCTCTATCCAAGTCATATTCTCGCTCAGCCTTCTCGATTTCCAGATTTACTTCATTCAATTCTTGCCGTAAATGCTTAACTGCACCTAAAGATTGTTTTTCCTTTTCCCAAGTAGCTAAGAGCTCGCTTTGTTCTTCTCGAAGATTGGCCAGTTCTTTTTGTAGTTCCTTCAGCCTGCGTTTGGAATTTTCATCTCTTTCCTTGGTGAGGGCAGCCTCTTCAATCTCCAGTTGCATCACCCGACGGCGTACATCATCGATCTCGCTTGGCATAGAGTTCATTTCCGTCTTAATTAGAGCACACGCCTCATCCACCAAATCGATGGCCTTGTCCGGTAAAAATCTATCATTGATGTATCTATTCGAAAGAATAGCTGCATTAACCAAGGCACTGTCATAGATCTTCACGCCATGATAGATTTCGAAGCGCTCCTTCAAGCCCCGTAAGATACTGATGGTATCAGCCACATCCGGTTCTTCCACCAAAACTGGTTGAAAACGTCGTTCTAGTGCCTTATCTTTTTCAATATACTTCCTATATTCATCTAAAGTAGTGGCCCCAATACAGTTTAACTCGCCACGTGCCAACATCGGCTTTAACATATTGCCGGCATCCATGCTTCCATCCGTTTTACCTGCACCAACAATATTATGGATTTCATCGATAAAAAGAATAATCTCTCCGTCAGAATCCTTAATTTCCTTCAGAACCGCCTTTAAGCGTTCTTCAAATTCACCTCGGAATTTGGCACCAGCAATCAAAGAGCCCATATCTAAAGAAAAAATCTTCTTATCTTTTAAATTTTCAGGCACATCTCCCCGTACAATACGGTGTGCCAGCCCCTCTGCAATGGCCGTTTTACCAACACCAGGTTCTCCAATCAAAACAGGATTGTTTTTGGTCTTTCTAGACAAAATACGCACCACATGGCGTATTTCCTCATCACGTCCAATAACCGGATCAAGCTTATCGTCCCGAGCCTCTTTTACCAATTCATGTCCATACTTAGACAAAGCCTCATAGGTGACTTCGGGATTATCTGAGCACACCCGTTGGTTGCCTCTGATTTGAGTCATCGTTTTTAGGAAACGATCTCGGTCGATGCCAAATTCATTCAGCAACTGTCTAACGTCGCCACCAACCTTCTCAATCACCCCCAAAAGAATATGTTCCACTGAAATATACTCATCCTTTAAGATCTTAGCCTCTTCTTCTGCTGCACGAAAAACCCGGTCTAATTCTTGGCTGATGTAAACCTTCCCAGAGACACCAGGTCCAGAAACCTTAGGGTGTTTGGAGATAATCTCTTCCAATCTATTTTTGAATTCAGCAGAACTTATGTCCATGCCTTGTAAAAAGCGGGAAAACAGTCCTTCTTCTTGGTTTAGCATAGCAAAAAGCAAATGGTCAGTGCCCACTTCCTGGTGGCCATATTCCAAAGCTGTTGACTGTGCATTATTAATCGCTTCAATTACTTTTTGGGTCATTCTATTCGGATCCATTGTGTCCTCCTCGTCAAAATTTATTTATTATCAAACATATATATCAATTCTTTATGCATAGTATACCCCTTTGGTCAGATAAGGTCAATTTTCGCTAGCTTCAAATTGACAACCCATACACTAAATATAAAAAAACCGGGAAAACCCGGTTTGTAAACATCATTTGTATTTTACGTCTTGCATTATTGCCTATATCTTTTTTCTTGACCGTTATAGAAAATTTGGAAAATAGCTGGCCGCAAATATGGTTACCAGCACGGAAACGACTAAGGCTGGCAATAAGTTTGCGACCTTAATATCTCTTTTAAGCAACATGTTGACACCGATTGCTACAATCAGGATGCCACCCGTAGAACTTAGATAGGTAACGACCGCTTCAGTCAAGACACCTTCCAATGAACCTGCAAATACAGTAATCAAACCTTGGTAAACAAATACCGGTAAAACGGAACAAATAACCCCAATTCCGAATGTTGATGCCAGGATTATTGATGTGATGCCATCCAATGTAGATTTTACGAACAGGATTTGGTAATTTCCATTAAGTCCTGCCTCTAGTGGTCCCAATGTTGCCATCGCACCAATGGAGTATATAAGACTTGCGGTAACAAATCCCTGAATAAAAGTACTGTCCTTGCTCCCAGCTATCTTATAGAGTTTCTCCCCCAAAGCATTTAGGTGTTCGTCTATCCCAATTGCTTCTCCGATTAGTCCGCCTGTAACTAAGGAAATGATCATAACTAGTTCATTATTCCCTTTCAGGCCCATCTTCAATCCAATCAATATCGTGGACAATCCGATTGCCGAAAAAGTAATCTCTTTAGAGCGTTCAGGAATACCCTTTTTAAAAAATAGTCCCAGCAGCGTTCCAGCAATGATGGCTAGGACATTAACAATCGTTCCAAGCATGATGACCCTTTCTTTTACGTAGTCCTATCATTATAGCGATAAGATTGGGGACGCGCAATGCTTAGAATGCTACTACTACTCCTTTGTCAGATGCATAAACAGTGCTTAAACCATTGGTTTCTAGGATATGAATCGTTTTGAATGCAATTTCCTTTTCTATCCTTGCTCGAAGTTTTTCCACCCGCTCTGGTGCATCACAATGGGATATAAATATTTCCTTCTCACTCAAATCCATCTTTTCACTCAAAGCCTTGATGGTATTAAAAAGTTCATTTAACGCTTTCTTGGTACCTCTGGCATTTTTAATCATCATAATTTCGCCTTTACCATTCGTGCCTAAGATTGGTTTAATATTAAGAAGACTAGCCAACATACCTTGGATCTTCGAAAGACGCCCATTTTTCATAAGATTAGATAAATCTTCTAGAACAAAAACTGTTTTCAAATTCTTTGCATATTCCTGAACGCGTTGGGCAATCTTCTCGTAATCCGATTCACCACTTTCCAACTGACGCAATAAGAAATGTGCTACAGCAGCTTCTGCTGCAGATGCACTTAGTGAATCTATGATAAATATTTGGTGGTCGGGATGTTCTCCCAAAAACTGTTCCCTCGCCGTTCTAGCACTACTATATGTCCCACTTAACTCTGAAGAAATGCACACCACAAAAATGACCTTTTCTTCCCCTTCAAAATACTGCAAAAAATCACTTGGAGAAGGGCACGCTGTACGTGCTGGTTCTGGACAATTGTCCATTGCCTCAACAATTTGGGTTCGCGTTTTTTCTGTATCCAAAAATGTATCCCCACAAATGGTAATTTGAAAAGGAGCAAACAGCAGGTTCTCCAGTTCATTATCTAGTGCACTTGTATCACAAGAAGTATCGGCAATAATTTTTACAGACATATGTATCCCTCTTCTTTACATTTACTTGGAACGTTTATTCCTAAGAATATTGTAAGAAAAATTCATAAAAAAAAACATCCCACTAAGGGATGAAATTGCCTGTTTTAAAGGGATAATCACTCACCCCTACGCATCACCTTTCTAGGTGAGTCTCATTTTTCTGCATTCTTAGTAGATGAATCAACTGAAGACGGTTGGATACACCTAATTTACGGTAGATACTTTTAACATGGGTCTTTACCGTATTTTCTGAAATATTTAATTCCTCCGCCAATTCCCGATTCATAAGGCCGTCTATCAAAAGGCCAACTACCTCGCACTCTCTTTCGGTCAATCCTAAACGATGAACCAGTTCTGCCTCAGAAATTGAGTTCAGCTCCTCTTGTTCATAATTGATAAACACGTGTGAACTGATGTTGTAAAACGCTAAAATTGCAAAAATGGTATAGGATAAATGTGTTAATTGCAAAACATAATTGCGTAGTAGCAGCACATCCAAAAGGGTGTAAACAATCTGCGGGGCAAAAGCAATGATATAGGCTCTAGCCTGCCTTTTATTTGATGGTTCTTCAATATTCCGGTACTGGAAAATCAAGATCACAGCAATAACAAACACGCCCAATGAAGTGAGGGGATAATAGAAATTAATAGCAGCCCCGATGGCTCCCAGCAAATCGTTTCCAAAGTAAAACATGAAGGACACAATAGTGCCGACAAATACCACGCAAATGAAACTTACCACAGCACGGTAGGTAATTTTCCGGATATAAGGTTTAATTGGGAATAATTCAATTCCATACCTAGTTAAAAGGCCAACAATGGCTGTAACAGCACCCATCACCGCTACGGAAAAGACAGCATAGGTATATTCTAAATTAAACTGTTCGCCCACTAGAAGCACGTAATGCGTCGTAAAATAGTCATAAATATAGAGCATCACAATCAGGAAGGCTATCGGGACAAGAACAATCAGGTTTTTTTTCACCAACTTGTCCTTTGTCTTCACATAAAAGAATACAATAAAAGACAACATGGAAATCATGATAGCAGTTTCAATAAATTGTAATAAGTCCGTTATGACAAACATGTAGAACTCCTCGATAGATTTAGTCAAATAATTGTAGCACGTGTAATCTTCTTTCTCAATGGATGGCAAGGTTAAATCAGGAGGTAGTCACGCAATTGTGAAGTTATTCTACAAAAAATATATTTTGCCATAGGCATAATCTGATTTCTATCCAAAACACAATACGGGCAGGTAAACCCATAAATACGGGACAGCCTTTCGCCCATAGTTCGCGAAATGCTGCCCCGTACTATTTTAAACTAAACTTCCATAAACCTAGATTTATTTCTTTCTTTCAGATACAAAGATTACCTCATTCTCCTATTCTTCCAAGTAGGCATTACTAAAATCCAAGGTACCTAGTACGGAACGATCCCAATCCTTGAGTTTCGGACTAGCCATCATAATATCCGAGTAATGGTAAATCGGAATAATGGGTAATTCTGCAATCAAGATTTCCTGTGCCGCATACAAAGCATTAAAATGCTCTTCACGGGAGGTTGAATTGTTGGCAATTTCTAGATATGCATCGTAATCAGCATTCGAGAAATTCGGGTCATTGTATGTGTTTTCTGTGGTAAAAATAGCAAGTAGGCCCATCGGATCCATAAAGTCAGTCAACCAACCACCTCGTGACATCTGGTAATCGCCTTCTTTTCTGGTATCTTGGAATACTGCCCACTCTTGATTTTCAATGTTACAGTTTATTCCCAAGTTGGTTTTAAACATCTCCTGCACCAATTCAGCAACCGCTTGATGCGCCTCAGATGTGTTATACACTATGGTGAATTCTGGGAAACCTTCGCCACCTGGGTAACCCGCTTCCGCTAGCAATTCTTGAGCTTCTGCCACCTTACTATCATCTGCAACTAGTCCATAGGTGCCAGCGGTCATAAAGAAATCATTTCCCTTATCATCCAAAAATCCTGGTGGTACAAATCCAGCCGCAGGTACCTGGCCGGACGCTAGAGTTTCACAGATTAATTCACGGTCGATTCCCAAGGTTAAGGCTTT
Source organism: Clostridia bacterium (assembly GCA_016887505.1). Lineage (NCBI taxonomy): Bacteria > Bacillati > Bacillota > Clostridia > Clostridia bacterium. Next base: position 1,297,195 of record CP069393.1, read on the forward strand.
TCTAACCCGAATGTCTTGCCACATTTCTAGGTCCATATTAATATTGTAATAATATGTTCCGAGCAACGGGAACACATAAAATCTTTGGTCTTCGGCAATTAATCTAGGAATTTCTGCTGGTGGGACGTCTGGAATAAAGTCCAACTCGCCAGATTCGAATGCCTGGTAGGCTGTAGCCGATTCATCAATCAATACGGCATCAATTCCACCCAGTTTTACAGCATCCGCATTCCAATAGTTTTCATTTTTTCTGAATGTCATTTCTTCACCAATGGTATAGGAAGTAAGAACAAACGGACCATTGGATATCGCTAATTCAGGGTCTTTGGCCCAAGAACCGAGTGAGCCTGATTCTACAGAAGACTGTTTAACAGGCATAAAGTGGTAAAAGGACAAAAGTTGAACAATATAGTCTGTTGGAGCAGTCAATTTCACTTCAAAAGTCAAATCATCAATCGCGGCAATCCCGACATCGTCCATGCTTCCACCATTCACAGCATCCCACGCTCCAACAATGTTCGTATATTCCCAAATCCAAGAATATTCAGAAGCAGTCTCCTTGGCCATAGCACGTTTCCATGAATAAACAAAATCATTGGCCGTTAAAGGTGAACCATCCGACCATTTGGATTCTCTAAGATGAAAAGTAACTGTTTTTCCATCTTCAGAAATGTCCCAAGTCTCTGCAATCCCGGGGTATACTATCCCGCTTTTTTCTCGAGTCAGCGCCTCAAATGTTTGATTAACCACATCCCCACCTTCACTTGCACCGTTAAGTCCGGGATCGATGGTTTTGGGGTCAGCCCCGATATTCCACCTCATAATGGGAAGCTCCTCCGCGGATTCTTTGGAACCTTGACACCCTGATCCCATTGTCACCATGAAAGCTAGCACCAATAAAATTGATAACAGTTTCTTCATAGTTCTTGTTTGTGTCGGCATTGTATCCGACACTCTCCTTCCCTTATTTTTTTGGCGGCATCTCGATTTTGCCGTCAAACTAAAAGCTTACTCGGTTGCATTGACTTTCTCTACAAGATGACAGGCTACATAGTGGTCTTTGCGTAGCTCTCGAAGTTCTGGGGTTTTACTCGTACATATTTCTTCAGCATAACGGCAGCGAGAGGCAAAGCGACAACCCTCAGGCATATTAATTGGGCTTTTAACATCTCCTTCTAGAATGATACGTTTGCTTTTTTTATTGAGTTCGGGATCTGGAATCGGTATGGATGAAAGTAGTGCTTTGGTGTATGGATGAAGTGGATAAGCATAGAGCTCATTGCTTTCGCATATTTCCATCATATTTCCCAAATACATTACACCGATTCGGTCTGAAATATGTTTTACCATGGATAAGTCATGCGCGATAAACAAATAGGTTAAGCCCATCTCTTCTTGCAGGTCCTCCAACATATTGACAACCTGAGCTTGGATAGAGACATCCAAAGCTGAGATCGGTTCATCACAAACAATTAGCTCTGGTTCTATGGCTAATGCTCTTGCAATACCAATTCTTTGTCTTTGGCCTCCAGAAAATTCGTGAGGGTAACGATTGGCATGTTCATGCTTTAGCCCAACACGGGACAAAAGGTCAAATATACGCATTTGACGTTCCTTCCCTGCATATAGGCGGTGCGTATCAATGCCTTCACCAATGATATCCGCAACCGTCATTCTAGTATTCAACGAAGCATAGGGATCTTGAAAAATCATCTGAATTCTCTTACGATAGGGCAACATCTCTTTCGGTTTCAACTTGGTAATATCATCTCCATCAAAAATGATTTGCCCATCTGTAGGATTATATAGCCGTATAATACAGCGGCCGGTAGTCGACTTACCACAACCGGATTCACCAACCAATCCAAAGGTTTCACCTTTTCTGATGAAAAAAGATATGCCATCCACCGCCTGAAGATATTGTCTTTTTGACTTTCTGCCACCTTTAATCACAAAGTATTTCTTAAGATTTTTTACTTCTAGTAGTTTTGGGCGATTATCATCCAACAATCTCACATCCTTTTTTATATCCTGCTACGGTAGGTGCTTCATCATCTAGTAGCCAGCAACTTGATATATGATCGTCGGAAACTTTGAAATTTGGCGCAGCCTCTTCTAGGCAGATTTGCATAGCATGAGGACAGCGTGTACTAAAGGGACATCCTTTCGGCGGAGACAACAAATCTGGTGGTGAACCTGGTATTGGAACTAGACGGTCCTTACTCTGTTCATCCATCCGGGGAACCGATTGCAGCAAGCCTATGGTATAAGGGTGAGACGGCAAGTGAAAGATTTGCTCAGTAGTCCCCTTTTCCATAATCTTCCCACCATACATAACCACCATATTGGTACAAATTTCTGCAATCACACCCAAGTCATGCGTAATAAGGATGATGGATGTATCAATCTCCTTCGACAACTTTTTCATTAGATCTAAAATCTGTGCCTGAATGGTCACATCCAGCGCGGTTGTAGGTTCATCTGCTATCAATAGTTTCGGGCTACACGAAAGTGCCGTAGCAATCATAACCCTTTGTCTCATTCCACCTGAAAACTCATGGGGGAAAGAGTTTATTCGCTTTTGCGGTTCCGGTATCCCAACTAAGCTAAGCATCTCTATGGCACGACTCAAAGCTTCTTTTTTGCTAACCTTGTTGTGTCTGCGAATCACTTCCACCATCTGATTCTTAATGCTATAGACAGGATTTAGAGAAGTCATGGGATCTTGAAATATCATGGATATCTCCCAGCCACGCATTTCACTCATTTGCTTCTCACTACGATTAACCAGGTTTTCCCCCTCGAACAAGATTTCTCCCTCTTTGATTCGACCAGGGTGGTCAATTAGTTTCATGATGGATAAAGCAGTTACACTTTTCCCGCTACCTGATTCTCCAACAATACCTAGTATGTCTCCCTTTTCCATGTTAAAGGAAACGCCACGCACAGCCTGCACTTCACCTAAGTGTGTGTAAAAAGAGGTCTTTAGATTATTGACTTCTAATAATCTACTCATTTTTTCACCTAGCCCTTCCTTAGTCTCGGGTCAAGGGCATCACGTAAACCATCACCCAAAAAATTGAATGCCAACATGGTAAAGGCAATCGCCAACGCTGGAAAGAAGAGCTGGTACGGATAGGTCGTAAGACCAGAAAGAGCATTACTTGCTAATACGCCCCAGGAGGCCATCGGAGCAGATACACCCAAACCGATAAAGCTTAAAAACGCTTCCGTAAACACAGCACTAGGAATCATCATGGCCATGGCAACGATAATCGGTCCCATGGCATTGGGAATCAGGTGGCGAAAAATAATCTTTCTTTTCGATACACCCAAGGTTATGGCTGCCAATACGAATTCCTGTTCTTTTAGGGCTAGCATCTGGCCACGAACCAGCCTTGCCATCGAAACCCAATATACACTGGACAGAGCAATAATGATGTTCCAAAGTCCATTATTCCTAAACCAAACCATAAGCAGTATCACATATAATACCAACGGAATAGAGTTAATAATATCCACGATACGCATCATAATGTTGTCCACGCGGCCACCCTCAAAGCCAGCTATGCTACCATACACGACACCAATAAATAGATTAACCATGGTCGCCACGAAAGCCACAAATAGGGAAATCCTAGCACCATACATCACTCTGGTTAACAAATCCCGCCCCAACCCATCTGTGCCAAAAGGAAAGCTCCTATTCCAAGTAGTCTTGGCTGGTTGGGTTTCAACCTGCCCTTTATAAGCCACTGTAAAATCATAGTCATATCCCTGCTTTTGAGGCAATGTATTATATGAAAAATCAATCGTAATCGCTTCTCCATCCATTTCATAAATATAGATTTTATTGATAATATCTTCATCTATACGCTCAAGACGGCGAATAATATTCCCCTTAGCTGAGACCTCAAGGAGTAAATAGTCATTGGTCAAATACAGGTAGGTATCTCCGATTTCATACAATTCTAATCTGGGTGGCGTATTTCGAAAATCATTGGCTTGGTCGGAATAACTGTAAGGCGTAAGGAAGGGTCCCAGTACACCAAACAAGATTACCAATATAATGATGACAATGCCCAACATGGACAACTTATTTTTCTTAAGTCTACGCCAGGCATCTGCCCAATAGGTCAGACTGGCTCGCTCACTTTCCTTTTCTTCTTCTTGTTCACCAATAAACACAAATCGTTTGTCACTCATATGCTATTCCTCCTTTCCAAATCTGATTCTTGGATCAATAAAGCCATAGGCTAAATCAACCAATAGAACCATAATGATATAGAAGGCAGCATAGAATACAGTCATGCCCATAATGGTCGTATAATCTCGATTGGTAACACTTTCCACGAAATATCGCCCCATGCCACCGATGGCGAAGATTTTTTCCACCACAAAAGAACCCGTTAAAATTGCAGCTACCATTGGACCTAAGTAGGTTACCACAGGAATCAGCGCATTTTTTACGGCATGTTTGGCGATGACCCAGAACTCTGGTATTCCATTGGCTCTTGCTGTTCGAATATAGTCCTGCCGCAAAACTTCCAACATGCTGGACCTAGTCAATCTAGTTACAAAGGATATAGAATATCCTGCCAGTGCAAGAACAGGCCCAATATATCCTAGTGGACTCGATAAACCAAAACTAGGTAGAATACCCAATTTACCTGCGAAAATATAAATAATCAATGTAGCAATGACAAAGCTTGGGACGGTAACACCCAAGGTAGCCATAAACATAACTATATAGTCAATCGTCTTATTTTGTTTAAGCGCTGATATGATCCCCAAGGGTATACCCACCACTACAATCAGGATACTAGCCAACCCTCCCACTCTGGCTGAATCGGGAAAGCCACCTGAAATGAGTTCATTCACCGTGGTACCAATTTTAGAATAAGATGGACCAAGGTCAAAGGTCACAAGGCCCTTCATATAGTCGAAATACTGTTTAGGCAGAGGATCGTTCAAATGATATTTTTCATTTAGCGTCCTCATAATCTCTTCCGGTACTGGTCTTTCCCTAGTAAATGGCCCCCCTGGAATGGCATGCATCATAGCAAAAGTAAGGGTTGCTATGAGCAACAGTGTAAGTACTGCTGAAATCAACCTTTTAAAGATATAAGAGTTCATTGTTACTCCTTTCTCAGATTATCGGTCGGTATCTTAGCCTCCAATAAAGCTACTTTTCGGAATATAAACTCAGCTTTTACAACAGTATGTATTACTAATTTAATTCGTTAAGACGTTAAATAATCCTTTAATACCGTTAAATTTACGTTATTTAGCAGTTTTAAGTATACTTTATCATCCTTTTATGTTCTTTTACCCAATCCCTTTCATTTCCTAGCATTCAATTCTCATAGACGCTTCTCAAAATATTTTCCTTCTTGCCTAAGCACCTAAAAAAGCCGACAATACTATTCTTACATGCTAAAATTAATTCGGAGGTGTACTTATGTGCGGACGTGTTAGTCTTTCTATGGAATGGAACCGGTTATCTTTTATTCTAGGCAATGATTTCAATATGGAAGAAATACCGGAAAAATTGAATTATAAGCCAAGATACAATATTGCTCCTGGATACAAACTACCTTGCATCATTACTAACCCAAAATCTGGCAAGCAGCGAGTTGGGCTCATGAAGTGGAACTATACTCCCTTTGTAAGAAAGAGCCAAACCAAAGACCGAGCCTTTACACTTATAAATGCTCGAGCTGAAACCATTGACAGCAAGCCTTCCTTTGTTCATTCCTTTCTAAATAATCCTTGTATCATTCCAGTTGAAGGATTCTATGAATGGGAAAAAAAAGATAAGGAAAAAATTCCTCATCTTTTCAAACCCAAAAATGACAAACTGCTTTATCTTGCTGCAATCTATACCCCCTTGCCTGATTCCATGGTAGCAGCTGGAGCGAATCCATATGGCTTCTTGATCATTACTACAAAAGGAAATGATCTGATGCTTCCGATTCATGAAAGAATGCCCGCCCTACTAACAGCAGACTTGGCAAGCTCTTGGCTTGATCTAACCAAAGACCCGGTAGAGCGAAAATCTCTGTTGCGCCCAGCATCAGAAAACCTACTTGTCCATTATCGTGTGGACCCTGCTGTAAACTCCACTCAGGCCGAAGGAATAGCCTGTACGAAACCAATAGACTAATAATACAGATTATGGAAAAATGGTGTAATGCAGATTAGAGCTAGGGTTAGCCAGAGAATTGTAACAATCCAAAACCGAACCGGCTCCTTATTTTTATATATTTTTCGATGCCCTAGGACACAGCCTACACTCAACGTGTGTACTATAGCAACCAATAGCATACTTCCAATAATAAGCCAAAACATATTTTCCTCCTTACCACTTGCCTCAAGCTTTCAAAACTTATTTACCCACCAACAAGCAGTATGCACTCTCTAGCTCGTATTCACAGAGACCAGGTATACTACTTTGGTTCTTTTTCCCAAATATTTCTAACATTACTATATCACATTTATATGTCTTTAGCAGTATTAAGATTTCTACTATTGATACCGTATTATTTATATTATCTGCATAGAGTATCAAGAACACACTAATCTTTTGCACAAAAAGAAGGCAGGCCTTCTCGGCCTGCCTCACCTGGTCTTTATTCAATTATTTACATCGTGGGGCTTTGAATCGGGTTCTGACTATAGCCGAATTGTTGGTTGGCAATTGCTTGTTCCACCTTTTCTGCATCATCCCACTCCTTACCTTCTAATGGTAACTCCCCTGGGAGCAATCGCGAAAAATGGATTAGCCCTCTGCCCTTTTCAAATGTACGACGTTCAAAATAAATTCCCTCATGATATCCCTCAGCGGGAATTTGGTAATCCACCTTGATTTGTGTATTACCATTTTCAGAAATCTTTGTTTCCATAATTGTGGCCGTCATCGTTTTCTCTTTACCTTCAAACATGAGTTTCTGGCTCCAACTACTTCCCGTCGTAAGGGGCAACTGCAGGATGATCAAATCCTTAAACTTAGAGTTTATTTTCTTCTCACCTAACCTAGTATTTTCCAAAACATGTTCCGTAATTCTGCCACGGCTACCATCCACTTCATATTGGACGGTAAAATTGCCGGGAATTCCACTGCCGTCATATTCGAAGTCTCCTTCAACTGTATACGTTCGTCCATCTTCTTGGTATTCGACCCCAGTGAGCGTCGCCCGATGAGCATACTCTGCAACACCATAATAGAGCATCATCGTATCCTGAGGAGGCAACCATGTTTGAGCAAGTAGTTCAAAAGGATAGCCCGAAGCACCTCGGTTAAGCATATAGCCGACTTCAAAATTCCCATCGTCTGCCAAAATTAGTGCACTAAAAGCAGTAATTCCCAAACCTTTACTAAAAGTTCTTTCCTCATAATAGTCACTTTTCAAATCATCATATCTCACTGTGATACGTTCCATATCGTCCATTCCAGTAATCTCAGCACTCAAAAAAAGAGTTTCGCCTTCTACTGTCTGTACTTCTTGATTCCAGGTATTGCCTACTTCCAAGGGATACTTCAGTAACACCATATCCACAATATCTTTACCCATCATTCGCGGGGCATCTCGCTTCTGCTTCCACTGACCCTCGCCCAGCGTATACTCTACGTTCACCTCTAAGAGCGACTCCGCCATTTCTCCTGACATATCGTCTGCCATGCCAGAAATAATCATTTGTAAGCTATCTTCACGACAAAAGCGCTGCTCTATGCTCATGGTATGCCCATATTCGGCAAACCCTTCATAAGCCCATACAAATCCTTCCTTAAGTGGCAAATAAGCACGAAGAGCCTCGAAAGCCCTCGCTTCTTCCTCTTCGCTCATCACTAGTTCCTCAGAATCCACTACCGGTTCTTCTAGCTCCGGTTCTTCCACCGGATTCTCACTAGATTCATCCGAATACTGACAAGCATCCAATCCCAACACCAGAAGTAACAATAACAGAAGAAAAACGGTTATCTTTTTCATGGTTCACTCCTTTGAGCATCTTTTGGTTTTCCCTTGCATATCTGTGCATTTTTCAGTTCCACAAGTAAGATCGCAGCAATAATTACAGCGCCACCAATTATTATCCGTAAGCTCAACGTTTCACCCAACAACATCACTCCAAGCCCTGCAGCAAACAAAGATTCCGCAGACAAGAAAATGGATACATGAGAAGAAGATGTATATTTTTGAGCAGTAGTCTGTAATGTAAGACACAGGAAACTGGAGAATACACCCAAATACAACAATGCGCCCCAAGCCCGAGAAGATAAATTGAAGCTAATTGGTTCGCTAACAAGTGCCGTAGCTAAAAATAGGATGCAAGCTACTAGCATCTGCATATAAGTGAGTTTAAGTACATCCATTTCCTTGGCAAACACCTCTATGGTCAAGATATGAAGAGCAAAAAAGAAAGCGCAGACCAAGGTTAGTCCATCACCTAAATTAAAGCCACTCACTTGATCTAGGCTAATTAAGCCTACCCCGATGATGGCTGCAAAGCTAGCCACAAATTCCCTAAGCAAGGGACGTTTTCGGTGGATTAACCAATATAGGAAGGGTACCATTACGACATAGGTAGCGGTGACAAATCCCTGTTTAGAAGCTGTAGTATACTGTAGTCCAATGGTTTGACTTGCATACCCCAAATAAAGCAAGAGGCCCACCACCAAACCTCCTTTTATATCTTTTTTCTCAATTTTACCAATCTTGGTAAATAGAAATAATCTCATAGCCACAACAGCAATTAGAAATCGAAAAAAATTCAGGCTCATTGGGCCCAAACTATTTAATGTATCCTTTACTGCAACGAACCCCCCTCCCCAAAGGAAGGCCACGAATATCAAAGTCATATCAGATAAAATCTGTTTTTTTCTATTGTTCATTTATATACCGAATCCTCAACTTACTATTCATTATTGTATCTCTTTTTTCCTATATTAGGAAACCGAATAATTGGCCCAAATAAAACAGACCTCCTTCTACTACGGATGCACGGATGATCTGTCGAGTTTTTCATTGTAAACCCTCTACTAATTAGCATACCACAAGTACCTATTCCTATGCAGAAAGAATCTAACCTTACGCACCAGAACTTTAATTGCATAGCTCAACTATATCGGTTCTAAAAACCAAATATGGCTTCCTTACGGAAGTCATATTTGTCTATTATTTAATATTATTTACAAGATACTCCCCTTCTTAGCTCTAAAGCTTGTAGGAAAACCTTCATCCAATAAGTGAAATCAAACTAAAAGTATATCTACAAAAGCTGTTTCGCTATGAGCAAGAGGTTTGCAAGCACTCACTACAAATTCGTACGGATTAAGTGGTAGATTGTTCAAATAAAGGTTTTATCGTATCGTTCATCCTTATTTTGTTTATTTAGATACATTTCTCGGTCGGCTCTTTGTACCATCGTATCAATTTTTTCACCCATTTTATACTCACTGCTTCCTACAGAAATAAATACCATATCCAGACCTTTGACACTAGGAACATAGTTTGCAACCTTCCCTTGAATTTTAACTGCCACTCGGCGCGCTTGTTCCAAAGTAATGCCTGGCAATAGAATAATGAATTCATCACCACCCCAACGTACCAAGATATCTGTTGAGCGTATCGTTTTATTGATAAGTGCACTAACTTCCTTAAGAATCTTATCTCCTGCTAGGTGTCCGTGTTGATCATTAATTTTCTTGAAATCATCAATATCAAAAATAATCATGGAGAGCACACCGCCGTAGCGATCTACCCTATGAGATTCTCTTGCAAAAGCTTCATCCAATTTACTTCGATTCCCCACTTGTGTTAAATGATCCTTACCACTAAGCTTCTGCTGTACTTCACGGTTATGTTGAACGCTTGTCAAAGTAGTCAGCACTAAAATCCAAAGGATTAACAGGAGAGCTGAATTGCTGAGGAATACTTGGTATATATAGCCTGCCTGTTCGTGCTCATCGAAAAAAATATCATAGCCTACATGTTCTCCGTCAACCGTACTAAAGCTTAGGAAAATCAAGCTGAAATAGCGGCCACCTATTCTTTCACTAACTACAAAATCCTTATGCTTAGGAACTTGCGATAAAATCTCTTCTTTTTGGTCTTCTCCTGTGGTCTCAATCCAATCTAAATTGGGTTCGTTCAGTATTGCTTCAGCAAAATTTTTATCCAAGAAATAGCCATCAACCGGTGACGGTTGATACTCATCCCAGTCTACCGTAGATGTCTTATTATCTAAATATTCACTCGATATAATTTGTGCACAAGTGCAGTAAACGTTTTCTCTCATTTCAAGGTACTGCTGGAATGAGGTGATACAGAACTCAATTGCACCTACATATTCGTCTTCGTAAACAATTGGATAAAGATACCGCATACCGCCAAACGCTCGATCATCCTCGTATCCATATATCGCTTTTTCGCTACGATTTACCAATTCCATCAGCACTTTATCAGTGCCTATGTCCTCATATTCACCAAACTCATCAATTGCATACAGTGTGGTTCCATCCGCCAAGTGAAAGATGATTGCTCTATATCGATCCGATAAATTAGGTAAATATCTACTCATCATTATCTTTTTCAATTCATTCTTATAAAACACCCGACTGGTTCCATCCGCTTTCAAGGCGTCAAACATTATCTTTTCCACATCTGGTGTTGCTATGATTTCCTTTAAGATAAGTTCCGTACTATTCATGGTCATTTCTCGCATGTTTCTCATTTGATTCTGATAGCTTTCTAGTGAGAGACGTCCAAGACTTTCCAGATTTCCCCGGTAGGCATTGTATTGCATTATAAAAGAAAAAAATACGACTACTGTGATAATGATGGAGAGTAAAAGTATATTTCTTCTTTCCTTTTTCATATGTTACCTGCCTCGCGATTCCTCTAGATAAATACACGTATTATATACATTATACTACAATTCAATATTAATGCATTATTTGCTTGTCAATTCATTGCAATTAAGTTGATTAATCACAAAACACAAGCCCAATTATTGCAAAATCTCAGCAACATGGTTGTTGTTTCAATAATTTGCTCTATGTTTTACCGCAATACATGCAAAGAGCCAGGATTCTTTTCACTGTTTCTTTTAGTAACGGAATTCACATTACAAATTCAAAACGAATGGCAAGCTAAATCTGAGTGGCTACCTCATATCCCCTTCGATACCTAACCAAAAGGAGCATCTGATTATTCAACAGATGCTCCCTTAATATGCAGCCTATACAACTATTTTTGGCTCTTGCGACGCTGATAGTCTGATTCAATACTCTTTTTCCAACTACGGTCCAACTTACATCCAGCGCGATAGCTTTTCACGGCTTCGTTTATGGATTCAAAATTTAAGGAGGTACCTTCTTCATCTGCATGATAATCGCAAGCATTATCCCGGTTTATCCCTATACTTTCTGCCGTTTCCATGGCTTCTATATTGGCACCTAAGAATAAGAATTCCCAACCAGATTCTTTTTTTTCATTTATCAGGCGGATGATTTGGCTGTGGTTAAATTCCGTACTGGCATTTTCCATACCATCCGTAATGATGACCATTAGTGTTTTGTCTGGGCATGTTGCCCCAGGTGTTTCCAAATGGGCTTTCGTGAAATATTGAATGGTATTCCCTATTGCGTCTAACAGTGCGGTGCAACCTCCCGGTGTATAATCATGGTCGGTAAGCGGCCTTACCACTTGAATATTTTCCCTATTATGCAACATGATGGATTCATTATCAAATAAAATGGTGCTAACCAATGCCTCATTCGGCTCTTCTTTTTGTTTGCCAAGGAAGTGGTTATATCCCTCAATGGTGCTTTTTTCAAGTCCGCTCATGGATCCACTCCGGTCTAGTATGAAAATCAGTTCAGTACATTGCTTTTTCATGGTTTCTTCCTCCTTCGCTTTTGTTATTAGTTTAACGAAGAAAGAAGTACTTTTGGTCAAACCGCATTTGACAATTAGACCCCTAACAATTTCTGCTTGAAATGAAATAGGGTCTCATTCAAAAGAGTAATGTCATAATTGCCATTTTCGATAAAGTAACGGATGATGAGATCAAATTCTTTGCTTTTGGACAATGTGTAACCCGCCTTACTCAGAAGGTCTAGCGAGTCTTCCAAATTAAGTTCCAAGGCGATACAAAAAGAAATTGCCGTTTCCTTCTTTGGTTGGTAATCTTTCGTTTTCCGAATGTTGGAAAAAATTTGACGACTAACATTTGCCTTATGGTAAACAGTTGAATCTTTAAGACCTCTCTCGTCAATCCTCCGTAATAGACAATCCGAAAAACTTTCTGCCGCTTGGCTTAAAAAGGTGCCAACCGAGTCTGAAACTATGGCTGGAGATTCATCATACATTGCTTCAGAGCATTTAAGGGTATCTGCTAGTTCATATTCTTCGATTATTCGTTTATTTTCTCGTATCTGTGCAGTCTCATAATAGTAGTCGTCAATATATTGTTGAACTTCACCGACTAGTTTATTGCTCAGTTGAAAAGCATTCTTACCGAAAACTACTAGGGTGACCTCCATATCCACATCCTCATCTAGAAGAAATTTGTGGATGGCATGAGTGGCTATCTGCAATGCTTGGTCCTGAGGATACGCATAAATGCCCGTTGAGATAAGGGGAAATGCAATCGATTTCAGTGCATGTTCTTTAGCCAGTTTGAGAGAATTTTTGTAACAATCGCCTAATCGTTCTGCTTCGCCACTTAATCCTCCCTTCCAGATTGGACCAACCGTATGAATAATGTAGCGACTCTTAAGGTGAAATCCAGGAGTAATCACAGCTTGCCCTACATAGCAGTGTCCAATCTTGTTGCAGGCTTCTTGTAATTCTTTCGCTCCTGCAGCCTGAAATATAGCTCCACAGACGCCACCACCGGCTTGTAGCGCAACGTTTGCTGCGTTGACGATGGCATCCGTATTCATATTGACGATGTCTCCTCGTACAATCTTCAGTGGCATGATAGTCTCCTTACTATTGCGATTTATTAATGTACCCCTATAATAGCACCAATCCGAAGGCTCTACAAAAAGAAGCATTGCATTTACAAAGCAATTTTCGATTAAAAGTAAAGAACTATTGCAAATTGACTTTAATAATATTAAATGCTATCTTTAATATTATTAAAGGAGGCGCTATGTCTATCGAAATTGTACCGGAATGGATGCAAAACTTAGATGAAGAAGATATGGGCTTTATAAAAAAGTTTATATTGTCTTCAGGATCTTTGAAAAAAATGGCCGGAGAGTATGGTGTTACCTATCCCACAGTACGCCTACGCCTGGATAAGTTGATTCAAAAAATCAAAATCAATGAACAGAACGCAGCAGAACCATATATCGGTTTAATCAAAAAACTAGCTCTAGATGAAAAGATCGATTTCCAAACGGCCAAGATTTTAATAACGGAATACAAAAAGCAAAGGAGTGGTGATGGTCATGTTTATTAGCAAAAAGATATTTCTTTTACTAGCCATATTAGTAGGTAGTGTAGCATTACAATATTTACTGAGCAGAAGCAAAAGCAAATGGCTAGGACTAATTTTGCCTAGCATCAGCATTTTGATTTCCCTGGTAGCCTTGCTGAATATGAACTATTATATGGCCGTAAAGAATGTACTATTACAAAGCACTTTGGTACTCACTATCTTTAACATACCTACAATAGTTTATGTTGCTATCTATGTTGCAGGAAGAGATGCAGTAAGAAAAAAACTTAGCGCTAAGGAGAAAATGAATATCCAAGATTTGGATTGAAATGGAGATTTCTTGGGAGTATCTAAGTCTTGAGAAGAGGCTCGATAAATAGTATTATGGGAAGAACGTAGATTCTTTTGCATAATATTCAATATAAGGAGAACGACTTCATGATCAGAACAATAGTATGGTTCCTATATTTTGGGATACTCCTCTTGGGTACGCTACCCAATTTGCTTCGGGTTAAAAGTTATCAAGCACAAGGCCAGATAGAGAAGCATGACCTTCTTACCAATAAAGTAACAACAAGGTGGGCTAGGGCGCTGCTTCGCGCAGCGGGAGCAAGGGTCGTGGTCCAGGGAGAAAAGAAAATCCCTGCAAATCAGCCTGTAGTATTTGTGAGCAATCACCAAGGAAATTTTGATATTCCCCTTTTGTTAGGATATATTCCAACACCGAAAGCCTTCGTTGCCAAGATAGAACTTAGTAAGTTTCCCATTGTAAGCAACTGGATGAAGCAGATGAAATGTGTATTTATGGATAGAGCAGACATACGCCAGTCGCTGAGTGTTATCAACCAATCTGCCAACTATTTAAAACAGGGATACTCTACCGTGTTGTTTCCTGAAGGAACTAGAAGTAAGGGAAATAAGATGGGAGAGTTTAAAGCAGGTAGCCTTAAATTAGCTCAAAAAGCAGGTGTGCCCATCGTACCAGTCGCAATTAATGGATCCTATAAATTAATGGAGCAACAGGGATTTAAAATTAAACCAGCAACGGTGACAATTACTATCTTGGACCCAATCGCAACGAAAGATCTGAGCAAAGACCAAATGCGTGATTTACCGGAAAAAATTCAAAGTATGATTGAGCAGAAATTAATTGAAAATGCCTAATAATAAAACTAGACTGCCACATGTGGCAGTCTAGTTTTATTATTGGTTCTTACAGCATCAGTTCATCTTTCAAAAAAACAAATTCTTATGTCGTCTTCACATATACCGGATCACCATCTTGAACCCAACCGGATTCTAAAACCACAGCAAAAACACCATCCTTATGCATTACCAGTTCTCTTTGCGTATGTTCCGAATAATCTCTTGTGATGGGTAAACCTACCTGTGTAATTCTTAGCCAACTTCCACCTACTCGAATTACTGTATCTTCAGGTAAATCAGATAGTTGTTCACCCTCGATGGTTATGTTCTCAACAAAGTCTTCTTCTGCAAGTTTTCTGTTTTCATCACTAAGATGGTCCAAACTACTCAATGATAGTAGACTAACCTGTCTATGCCAGTCACCGACATGACCATCTTCCCTCAATCCATAGCCTTGTTCCAAGTAGCCTCTTCCCACTTTTCTTTTGATCTTCTCACGATACTGACTACTATTTACAGAAACCACAATTCCTATCTTTTTCATTTTACTTTTTCTTGCTGTTTTCATGCCTATATGCCTACCTCGTCTAGAGACCACAGATCGTATTGCTCAATAATATTGATCAGTTTTTGCGGATACAATGAATCTGTAGCATAGCCAGCACGTCGAACAGCATAGGCTCCCAATACAGGATTATACATCACATCACGATAGATTTGATAGCGAGATAGTTCAAGTAAGATTCTCTTATGGTCTGCCCACGATTGTTCTACATTGTAATACGCTCTAAAATTCGCGTCCGTTCTAAAAGAAACACCATTGTATTCTTCCCAAGTGTTTGAAACTACTGATCCGCCTACAGCACTACCCTTAATGCCAAATAGATTGTAAGAGAATTTCCCATTATATTTATCAACTGGAATATATTGCCCCCAGCCTGTTTCCAAAATAGCCTGCGCAACTTGGAGTGAAGCTGACATGCCTGTTTTATTTCTAGAATCAATGGCTAAGTCCGTGACTACTCCTAAAAATTCTGATTTGGGAACCAACGGTTTTGAGCTATAGGTCGTACCGTTATAAATCTTGAAACTGACAACATCACTTTTTATGGTTTTGCCCTCATACGTTCCATATGCATACACTGACCAGCTTCCATCGCGGTAATTATCCGGATTCAATGTCCAAACACCTTCTGAATTGACTGCGTAATCATAGGTGCTATCTGAACCTATTTTGGTCATTCTAAAGGTTGGATTTATCAATTCGACGTTAGAAGAAAGTTTCAATTCTACATCGCTACTCACAACAGCATCTGGTCCAACACCACTCAATGTAACGTTGGGCTTACCAGCCAATACCACAGGTATGTGTTTACCTTCCACGGGTTTTTCATTGACATCATAAACTCTTACAAACAGTTCAACGTTGCCACTCATACCAGGTGATACATTCCACGTATAGCTTCCGTAGCCCAGTTCTTTTAGAATAGTCTCTTTGCCTGTATCCAAATCAAGCATAACATATTGTGTTTTCGACACAGAGAAGTTTCTTTTTGCAACTAGCTTCACTGGGCCCTCGATTGTTTGATTTGCCGAAACACCAGCCAAGGTCAGATAACGGGTAGCACTAACTTGTATAGATACGGGTTCACTAAGGACTCCCTCGTCATCTTGGTTATACGCAATAGCCGTAACTAATGTATCTCCATTGTCTGCTGTATCCGGAGTGAAAGTATACGTTCCATAGGGGTCTACTTTATCCGTAAGCCAATTCTTACCCGTAGTCTCATTGGTAAACT
The DNA here is from genome assembly GCA_016887505.1 of Clostridia bacterium. Classification (NCBI taxonomy): domain Bacteria; kingdom Bacillati; phylum Bacillota; class Clostridia; species Clostridia bacterium. Next base: position 1,313,592 of record CP069393.1, read on the forward strand.
GATATTTTACGTAGCTTGCTAGACAATTCAGCTTTACCGAAAGCTCCGTGCTACCCGTTATTACACTTCCTTGAGATAGGCCCTGAATCTCAACAGAGGGTACGGGAGCCATATTAACTTGTTTTGTCATTCCTGCAATATAATTACCGTCTGCATCATATAAACCGGCTACTAACAATTTTTCACCTGTTACCAAAGGATCCGGCAACCATAAATAGGCTGCATCCAAATCAGTCCCAGCTGCAACAACTACACCCTTGTGGGTTGCAGGGTCGAGTAATAGAAAGCGAACTTGAGTGGCCTTGCCGATGTACTCATCTGCATCAACCAATCTAAGACTGCGTCTACCTTCGATTTTTTCTCCAAAATCAACCCCAGAAAACCCAAATTGAAAATACGGTACAACAGTTGCCGGAGAAGAGGAATCTACAAGGACCTGTTTTTGGTCTCCGTCCCAATCGATGGCCACTCCCAATGCATTGCTCACCAGACGAAGGGGCACGTATGTTTTGGCTTCCATGCCCGTTCCAATAAGCTGTGGAGCTACGTCAATAACCTCATATACTCCTTGCTCTTGGTCATAAGAAGCCAAATGGTCACCTATACGCATATCTGCTGTTTTTGTACCATTTACAAGCTCAATTTTCTTTAAATCACCAATCCAGTTTACGCTGGCACCCAGTTCTTCCGAAACTACTCGAAGTGGCACCATCGTTCTTCCATCCACCAAAAGAACTGGTTCTGAAGTTATTTCTTCTCCATCAATAATCAGGCTGACCTGGGCAAAAGCCGGGGCAGGCATGAGCATAAATACACATAGCAACAGTAGGACAAATGGTAGTCCCCAAAACTTGTATTGCATGTTTCCTCCTGGCATTTTTTCTAGCGAAAATTCAACTAACATTTCCGTTCAATGCTCTCATTTCCTATTACTCTTATTATATCGCAATCCAAGCGCTTGTCATCAGAAAACATAGCCAACAGGCAAGGTAGAACAGCAATTTTTATTCGTATTTTTTCACTTCTAATGAAGATTTATAGGGAATTTCGGCTACTCTACTAGCTCTTTTCGCTTATTTGATTGCTCCAAATCCATCCATACCCTATAATTCAAGATGTGCCAAGTGCTTGCACAGTATTATGCTATAAGGAGAAAAGAATGAAACAAATAAAAACAATACTATTTGACTTAGATGGAACATTGCTTCCAGTAGATATGGAAAAATTCCTAGAGATTTATTTTGAAGAAATGGGTAAACATTTTGCGGAACATATAGAACCTAAGTTACTTACAAAATCTGTTTGGGAAGCTACCGGAGACCTGATAGACAATACAGAAAACCGAACCAACTCTGAGGTTTTTTGGGAAACGTTCAGGCAAATGACCGGTGATAATCCCGAACTAACGGAAGAAAAATTCTTACCATTTTATGAGGGAGGCTATCAAAAAGCCAAAGCAGCGACTGGCACTAGTAAAGCTATGCAAAAAGCTGTATCCCTTTTGTTGGAAAATGGATATCAGATAATTGTAGCGACCAATCCACTTTACCCTGAAAATGCCGTTCATGATCGTATTCGTTGGGCAGGCTTCAACCCAAATGATTTCAGCTATATTAGTTCATTGGAAAAGAATTGCCATTGCAAACCGCATGCTGCCTTTTATGAAGAAATTGTCAATCATCTTTCTCTAGACCCAAAAAGCTGCATGATGGTTGGTAACGATGCAAAAGAAGATATGGCTGCCAAAAAAATAGGCATGACTACCTATCTAGTCGTAGATTACTTGATTAAACATGACAATGAACCTATCGAGGCAGATCATATGGGTTCAGCGGAAGATTTTTTAGAATTCGTTCAAAGCGCAAATCAAGATTCATAAAAATTGATAAATAGCACGATTTCAGGCAATCCACGAGTAAAATCAAACTCACTCATATTAGTTGTACGGGTTTACGCATTTTGGCAAGTTATAATTTTCTTTTATTCTAATTTTGATTGACGCAGACCGTCCTTATAGCTTATGCTTATATATATCGCTAGGAGAATTATATGAGAAAAGTTAAAAAAGAAACACTGAAAGAACAAGTTATTCAAGAATTGCTGCGCTATTTCCAAACAGCAAAGCATAATAAGCTTGAGCCAGAAGGTAAACTAGCAGAACGTATGGGGGTAAGTCGCATTACTGTACGGGAAGCACTGTCTGAGCTTCATGACCTTGGTTATATCACGAAGCGGAAAGGAAAAGGGAATTATATCCTACGAAGCGCCATTGCTACCGACATGCGAGTGGATGTTTCTCAAGATTTCACTACAATGTTAGAAGATTCCGGATTTCGCGCTTCTCAGGATAACCGCTATATTGGCATAGCAGAACCTGATGCGTTTCTAACAGATTTGTTGGAATTAGAAAAAGATGATGCCATAATTGACTATCGTCAAGACTACTATGCGAACGATACCCTTGCGATTATTGTCTCCTTAAAGATACCAAGAAAGATTTTCACCGAGATACCTGGAGATTTCCTAGCCAAGACGGGGGAAGAAATTCGCGAATTAAGTATTTGGCAACACTACACAGACCAAGATTTAACTCACGCCGTTGTAAATATGGATACCAATGTAGAACCTGAGATCAATAAACGATTCAATCTCGCTGAGGATCACTGTCTCATTCGTTGGCGTGAAACTTACTACAATTATTTAGATGAACCTATTAGTTATGGCCATATCTACTTTAATCCACAAGTAACAAAATTGAATATGGTTACTTCTTTTGATCAAATCTTTCGTCATGTATAGAAGTTAGTTCAAATAGATGGGGTGTGTGCTATGTCGATAATTGCTTTATGTATACTTATCCTTATAATAGCTTTCATTTTTCTAAAAAAATAACCCAGATAATCTGGGTTTTTATATGTAAAATCCACCAAATGATTCTGTACCTATTTCTAAATACTCGAATACAATTATCGAAGGTCCTTTTTCTACAACGTTATACCATTTAAAAGAATGTAAAAGGCTGCAGTAAAGCGAACATCATTATTCGCTTTACTGCAGCCTTTAATATATTTCAACAACAAAGTCTGAAAGATCTTTATCCTTTTGAGGCACCACCTTAAACAACATCAAACTAGATTGCGTCTGTTCCTACTTCCCCCCCCGAAAAATACCGTAGTTTCACAATCAATCTAATTTTCATTAAAGCGCACTCCCAAATAATAAGAAAACAGAGAGTATTTTTTCATTCAGACCTGTTGGATTGCCCATCTACCGCCTGTCCATGGATAGTATGATACAACACAAATATTACAATTATGTGACAGGTATCGGACAAATTAGTACAAAAATACCGCAAGAAAGGTCTGCCTGCATTCCTCTCTTGCGGATGAGTTTCATTCATTTGCTCCTGGTTTTGTAACACATTGAATAAATCACTATATCTCAATCTAATTCATCACAATAATTATTCTAGATGCATAATTTCCCTCACGATAGGCCAGTCCGCCTCAGCCCAATCCAGTTCATCTAATTCAGATGCACGCAACCATTTTCCTCCTATATGCTCCTTGAATTGAAGCCGATTTCCGCAAAGTTGACAAAGAAAACTATGCATAGTCAACTCGAAACCATCCTCGCCGGAATAGGTGTGAAAAACCGTTAAAAAATGACTTTCAATGGTAATCTTAACATCTAGTTCTTCTTGAATTTCTCGGATTAAGGCTTCTTGGGGAGTTTCGCCTTTTTCGATCTTTCCTCCCGGAAATTCCCATTTATATGCTGTGGGGCCACCTGCTCCCCGTTGGGTACATAAGAATCTTCCATTTCCTTGGATAATGCCTGCTACTACTTCAATCTTTTTCATAACCTAGTCTCCGCTATATCGCCGCTTTACGCTCAATGAAGGAAGGAATCGGATATTCCATTCTCCATAGCATGTTCATCGGTTTGCCCCCGTCATGACTTATATACTGCACCGGGCCTAAATAATGGAATGCTGCCCCCACTCCAGAGTGCTCAGTCTTAAACTCGCGAACAAATAGAAGCACTTTATAACCTTTCTCTTTATGGTTTATTAGTAGCTTACCTTGTGGTGTCAATTCTGATGCACTATTGGGAGATTGCCAGTGAAAATGATATGGGTCAATGGCATAGTCATCATACATGGTTGTAGGTGAAAATTCTTTTGCAATCTTATTAAGTGTTACAAAAAGTAAAATAAGCTTCTTCTCTGCATATTCTAGTACTCCGTTTTGAATATTTGCATTTTTTTCTTCATTATTGTAGCCTATCGCTGTTAAAATTTCCGAGCGGTTGTATCTCGCATGCACATTTATTGGGCAGGAGAAGCCAAGATCAACCCTCTTTTCTATGAAAGTCAAATTTTCAATATTGTTTTGGAGCACATTACAAATCTCTGCTGCAACGTCTTTATTTGATTTTATGAGCTCAATACTTTCTTCCACTTTGCTAATTTCTATTTCAGAAAATTTCTTTTGCCAAACAGTCCAATGAAACATCAATAGCATCTTGCGTTCATACTCATTGTAAGGCCCCTTTGATTCCTTGAATACAGATAGTAAAAATGTTAGCCATTCCTTTGAATTAATGTGCAACAGCCTCCGAATGCTCTTAAGAATCTTCTCTTCACTAGGTAAAAGAGTATTCCCTCCAATACCATTTTCTCGCAGCAACTTAGTGAAAGAACGGTTTGGATTGCTATAAAAGCTTTCCATACTTATGTCCGCATAAGACATGAAATCCAGTTGGTTAATCTCGCCACTGGAGGCTCTTTTATGCGCAATATACTCTTTCATCCTCTCTCGCAGCCACCGTAGATCTGCCAAATTATTGCGTATACTTTCGAGGATATGTTCTTTCGCCACTTTTTCAAGATAAATACAACATCCAGCTGGTAAAGAAGGAAACTCCAATTGAATTTCCTTTTCAACACTTCTAGAGCTGGGGCCACATAGAGCCCGTATCTTTTGCTCATACAAGCGATAATTCTTATTTGCCTGTCCCACGAAGTCAAGAACAGTCAAACAATCCTTTTCTTCATCTAGACGTAGCCCCCGACCTAATTGCTGCAAAAATACGGTTAAACTTTCCGTAGGTCGAAGAAATACAACAGTATCTATGCAAGGTATGTCTACACCTTCATTGTATAGGTCTACTACAAAGATGAATTGTATCTCCTTTTTCTCCAATTTCGATTTAACATTATTACGGGTTTCTTTATCACTATCTGCTGTAAGATATGCAGATTTAATTCCGGCCTTATTAAATACATAACTCATAAATTCAGCATGGTCCTTGTTAACGCAAAAGCCAATGGCCCTTGTCTCATTTACATCTGTTAGATATTTATGCACTGCATCAATAACAAGATTAGCTCTTTGCCGGTTTTTGCTATATACCACCACCAACTCATCTTTTATATACCCGCCCGCTCTCCACGTAAGATTCTCTAAGCTTTCTGAATCGGTAATGGCAAAATATTGAAATGGACTAAGCAGCTTTTGGTCAATCGCTTCCCCCAAACGGATTTCAGCGGCAAAATGTTCATCAAAAAATTGTCGAATATCTTGATTATCCATCCGTTCCGGTGTAGCTGTAAGACCAAGCAATACTTTTGGTTCAAAATACTCTAATACCCTCCGATAACTGTTCGCAGCGCCATGATGGGTTTCATCGATTACGATATAGTCATAGTAGTCTTTAGAATGTTTTTCTAAATAGCCTCTGCTATTAATGCTTTGAATGGATGCAAATAGATATTCATCTTCTAATGGCTCATATTCCCCTACCAATAGCTCACCAAAGTTATAGTCTCGTAGCACCTGCCGAAAGCAAGATCTGCTCTGTTTGAGTATTTCTTTTCGATGTGCAATAAATAACAATCTTGCTTTCTTGTTCTCTTTTCGGAACTGTTTGTAATCGAAAGCAGCAATCATAGTTTTACCCGTACCAGTCGCTGCGACTACCAAATTACGATACCTATTATGTACAAGTCGTTCAGTTTGCAACTTATCTAAAATTTCCTGTTGATACGGAAACGGGAACAAATTAGGTACAAAATTTAACCCCTCTGCACCTCCCGTTTGTTCCTTCTTGAGCGCACGTTTCAGCATGTTTTGGTCTGTCTGGGATAAATAGTTGAACGGGCTAAACACACGGTCATGCCAGTATGTTTCAAATGTAGCACAGAGCTGATTCATCACATCTTCACTACTATACTCACATATCTTAAGATTCCATTCCAGCCCACTAGATATCGCAGCATTCGATAAATTCGAAGAGCCAATATAAGCGGTAGAAAAGCCTGTTCTTCGATGAAAAATATATGATTTTGCATGCAAACGTGTTGATTTTGTGTTATACGAAATACGGATTTCTGTATTTGGAAGCTTACTAAGCTCCTCGATGGCTTTATATTGGGTTGCCCCCATGTAAGTAGTAGTAATGATCCTAAGTTTCTTTGTAGGGTCACTCGTAAAAAGGCGAAGTTCATCAATTATATTTCTTAGCCCACTCCAGCGGATAAAAGAAATCAACATATCGATTCTATCGCTAGTTGCAATTTCTTTTTTCAGTTCGTGCATCATGCTTGGCTCATGTTTGGATCCCGTAAATAGCGATGATGTACTCAGTGAGGTAGCAGGCCGAACCTCCCTATTTTCTTGTGAGAAAATACTAAGCAGTAGCTCTACACTCTCATCAACCTTAGCATCTAGAATCTCAGCATCGCCAATATGTTCATAAAGCACATCAACCATTTGGTTACACAGATGAGTCTGTGCATGCATTTTTCCCTTCATCTTTTTAAGACTCTTTACAATGACTTTCTGCATGTATAAAGCAAGGGTATCAGCATATTCTTCTACTTCCAAATTAGTTTTAGAAACAGTATATTGTTCACACATACCCTCAAGTTTTTCTTCAACTATTCTGTTAACGATTTGTTCATAAGTGCCTGGTACCAAATCCATAATTGCATCTCTTTCGAATTTATTTTATCTTCACATGCATCATGCCAAATTATCTTGCATCATAGGAAGCAGTTCTCTACCTAAGAAATACTCTTCGATGAAATCCCACCTTTCTTCATCAGAAGCAATTTCTTTGATATAATGCGTCAATATACTTATTGATCGTTCATGCCTAAGTCTAACATTCTGCAAAATCTGATTACATACCTACTGTTTTGAGCTGATGTCTAGCATTTTTGTTGGGTCATTCAGCCAAGTACCCAATAAACACTATTGATGTACTTCTTCCAATAGGTATTAAAAAAAGCTTCCATCAGTGCAATATAAGGAAGAAGCATTCGCCCCTCCACTACACAAAAAGAAACCTCCCTAAATCTCTTCATTCAATTGTCACTACTATTACACGGTTACCTTCGCCCGACCAAAGGCAATAATATAAGTCTATTATAAAGCTGTAATCACAACGTTACAAGAACATATAATATTCATTTGGCTAAAATGAGTGTCATTTCAAGGTTATATTTGAACTTTTTAGTATTGTTTAGGCTCTTCTTGATAATCAGTATTACTACTTGCCCTCCATAGAGATATAATGAATAATATTGTGATATTGATTAGTATTAAATTTGGATAACTTCAAAACCATAGAGCATTCATTATACTCAGAAAGGAACGAGCAAAAAATGGAACAAGAAAACAAATATCCCATTACCACAAATTTCTCCTACTTTAACCAAGACGGTATCCTTAAGCCTTACGGCTACCAACACCTATTGGCACAGCTGGTCGACCGACACCTAGAAGCCATCGGTATGAATATGGAAAGCACTATGAAATATGGCTTGGGTTGGGTACTCCGATCAATCACCATAGATATAAAGGAACAAATTCCTCGAGGTTTTGATCTTGTTGGTAAAACCTGGTATGCACAACGTAAAGGCCCTTACTTTCGGCGAGAATATCAATTATATGACCGTGAAGGTAACCTTCTTCTTAACGCAAGTAGCTATTCCATACTATTGGATCTCAAAAACCGGACTATCTTTCGCCAACATGAATTGCCCTTTTCATTTCAAGATCCTACAGAAATATTATTATTAGATGCCAAACCAAGTTTCAAGGCCAAGGGAGATTATGGCAGCATACAGAAAAGATGCATTAGAGCTAGCCACATCGATGGTATGGGACATGTTAACAATTGTAGATATGGCGAATTTGCCTATGACAGTTTACCAGTTCACTTTAGGGATAATCTAAACCAATTAAAACATTTAGAATTCTATTTCCAAGCCGAAATGAAACAAGAAGACACCTTTACTATGGAACAAAAAGTTGAACAATCCGAGGTCTTTCTACGTGGAGTATTGGATGGTAATACAAAAAGCTCCTTCGACGTTATTATGGGATTTCAGTCCTAACATCGATTATTTTGATTTTCAAAAACATTCTTTATATAGAACAAACAGCGGATGCTTTAAAGCATCCGCTGTTTGTTCTTCTAATATATCTGTCAACATATCTTTCTTCTATTCAAATATAAACGCCCTACTCATCCATGCCTTCCATACCTTCCATGCCTTCAGTCATATCTTCAAACATAGAACTCATATCCATTATGTCAGCATCTGCCGGCAATTCAAACATATCATCAGAGATTTTATCTGTACTGAAATTGGTAACCAACATAGTAAAGCTTTCCTCTTCCGTAGCACCCTCACTTACCACTTTCAAAGGAAAACCATATTCTGGATGCAACCAAAACGTCGTCATACTTCCATCTTCAGGATCCTTCATCTCAGCTACAGGGCAATTAAAGCCTTCATATTCTTCATAGCCAATAAAATTCATATTGTCCGCAGAATCATCTTCCGTAAAACTATCCATACTCGGAGCTCCACCTGCCTCTCCAGTAGCATCTTCGCTATCTATCGGAGTCTTCATAAACTGTCCTCCAATAGTACCCATGTACATGAATTCCCCATCCGATATCATTAGAGTTTCCTGCCCATCAGCTTCGCCTTCCATGCGATTTTTATCACCCTTCATGTAGAAAGACATAGCTCCTTGTTCCACACCTGCAGAAGAAAAACTCACATCATAAGAATACTCATCTAATTCTTCAGAACGTCTAAATAAATTGGATAAAGACTCATTATCACTGATTAAATCAGCTTCAGGTTCAGCAACTGGTTCCTCGGCAACAGGCTCCTCAACCATTGGTTCCTCTGCTGGTTCTTCTGCTGGTGTATCGTTGCTAGAACAAGCAGGCACCAACGCCAACAGCAAAATTATTGCAAAAATGCTTAATCTTGTTAACCACACATTTCTTCTAATCATCATTTTTTCCTTTCTATATTCACATTCAATTTATATTAACATTATAGTACATGTCATTCATAAAATACAGTCTCATGGAGTTTTCAACCCAAAAGAGTTAACCACTTCACCAAATAGAGGATATTCTTGGCATAAGATAGAATTTTAACAAGAGGTTTCAAGCCGGATTGGAGCATAGATTATGATACATCTTTATGGTAACACCTATATGAGTGAAGGACACCTCACCTTGGGAGCATACCTCCTTGGCAATGAAGCACTCCTTATCGATTCCGGTTGCGACCGGAACTACCTCTTAAACGAAATTAAAGATTTAGAGCTTATAGATATCAAATATATCTTTAACACGCATGCACACGTCGACCATTGTGGAGGCAACCACTACCTGCAACATGAGCGGCGTAGCACCATCCTAGCTCCCAGAATTGAAGCAGATTTTATAGAGTATCCACATCTAAAAGATATCTATCTCTATGGATTTACATCCAAAAATCTCCTTATTCGGAAGTCCAAATACGCTGAGCCCTCCATTGTTTACAAGAAGATTACAATAGACGAAGGTAAGGATGGTATTCCATACCAATTGATGAAAATACTATTTCGAGAATATGAGACATACTTTTCTTTTTTACGCCTGAAAGGGCATTCACCCAACATGATGGGCATCATCACGCCAGATAACATCGCCTTTCTAGGAGATGCTCTTTTGGATAAATCCACCTTAGCTCATAATCAGCTAATGTATATCTACAACCTAGGAGACCATCTATACACTCTTTATATGTTGGAAAAACTAGAAGCAAAAGCATATGTCATCTCACATGGTGGTTGCTACAATGAAATCCAGATGCTGATTACAGCCAACCGCGAACACCTTTTAAACACGTTAGAACAAATTCACAGTGCCACCAAAGACCGTGGTAGTATGACACTTGATCAACTTCACGGACAACTATTTACCTCACTCGGTCTTAACGAGAATCAAATCACCCAAGCTCTCAACAGAAGCACCATCAGAGCACATCTTTATTATCTGCAGGAACAAGGCCGCATCACGTCCTTCGCGGAAGATGGTGTGGAATACATCCAAGCCCTATAGACAATTCTTACTGCTTAAACGATAAATCATTCCCCTTAGTTCAAAACTTTCTTCAATATATTACCACCTTTCATAATCTAGATATTTTTCTGACGATAATTATGCGCCTTTGGTTCCAATTGAAGATACACAAATACGATCCGGGCAAGCTATATACTTTTTATTATTGTATCTTATCAGACAGGTACCCTTATCAATACTTCTCCTCTATCAAATCCATAATCATAGATTCAGGGCACCTTTTGGAAGCTATTTCATTCAATCGGGCAAGCCAGAAAATCTATAAGCTAGGAACAAACGTCCATCTCGATGTGGAACCATCCTCACTTCATATATTGAATTAGCACATGCATTCAACCAACAATTTAAGCTGTTGCAAGGTGGTGTAACTACTCCACTACGCAACAGCTTAATTTTACTTTACTCAATATTTTATATAACTTTTTAACCAACCATTTCCCTGCCAGATTCAATGTATGTCTCAATATCTTGGTAGCACCCATTGATGTACGCCATGGGATGAATTTGCTTAGTTCGAATCGCTTCCACCAAATCTTCACTAGTCCTCACGCCATCAGGAAACCACGTGGCAAAAGTACCCAGTTTATGTTCATAATGTGCATCAGAAGCTCCTGAAACAGGTAAGTCAATAGATTCCGCTACCTTAAGGGCCCTCATATTATTCATATAACCTGTAGAACCATTAAACGCTTCTATTGCACCTAACTGGTTCACACTCATTAGATAGTCTTTTAATCCTCTATTATTATTTCTATATGGATGAGCAGCAATCGTAGTACCACCTGCCCTCTTCACAGTATCCAGTAATTGTTGTGCTGGTATACGATAGGCAGGGACTTCATCTAAACCAAAACATAGAATGTCTCCGAGATCACTGTATACCTCTGCCCCCACAATTATTGGAAAATCCAATTCTTTCGCCACATATTTTGCTAACGGTGCTATCCCATTACTTTCATGATCGGTAATACAAATACCATGTAAGCCCAATTGCTTAGACCTGCTAACAATCTGCAAAAGACCCAATTCGCTGTCCTTTGAAAATGTTTTCTCATGTATGTGCGTGTCTATAATCAAAATATTTCGCCTCCCAAACAACCTGAGTATATTCTATAGGACCTACTCTCAAGATGATAGAGGATAACTCATTGAATCTTTTTATGCTTTGCGACCTCATATAAAGTAACCTTATTCCTCCCATCTTTCATCTGATATGTCCCTCTATCTTTTAGAAAAACCTCGAATAATTGCCTATTTTGCCCACATCTCCTATGATAGTATTAATCTTAATACATCAATAAAGGAGAAATACATGTACGAATCAATATATGCCCAACTTGTAGAATCTCAAAAAAATGGGATTAACGCAGCCTTGGTCACAAAACTAATGCAAGAGCCCAACGGCAGCAAGCAAATTCTTAGCAAAAGACTTTTTATAGATGGAGAGCAGTCCTCCCTTCCATGTGAAGAACAAGGCCTCGTCACGCAAACGCTAAAACAAGGGCGAGCTCTTTGGAATACTAAACTTGATGGCACTAGTATCTGGATTGAACCCTACGTTCAAAAACCTCGTCTCATCATTTTAGGTGCTGGTCATATTTCTAAACCTTTGGTGGCTATCGCTTCCATGGTCTCTTTCGATTGCGTGGTCGCCGATGACCGGCCTTCCTTCGCCAACCGGAATCGCTTCCCCGATGCCAAAGAAATTCTTTGCGACAGTTTCGAAAATATGCTTCATAGCCTTCAGATTGGTCCAGCAGACCTCGTAATCAGCATCACACGTGGTCACCGTCATGACGAACTATGTCTTAGAAAAGCTCTACCACAAAATCCTGCCTTCCTAGGCATGATTGGCTCCAAAAGACGTGTTAAATTAATGAAAGAAATCCTTCTAGCAGACGGATTCAGCAAAGACGCTCTAGATAAACTCCATGCCCCCATTGGACTCGATATTGCCGCTGCTACGCCAGAAGAAATAGCTGTGGCCATCGTAGCACAACTCATAGAAGAAAGGCGCAAAAAACTTTTATCTTCGAGTTGGGCTGATCTCGACAAAGATATGCTTACATCACTTGCTGAAGATACTAGTCAACGCAAGGCACTAGTCAGCATCATCTCTTCCAAGGGAAGCGTACCTAGAAAAGTGGGTGCCAAAATGCTGGTTCTCGAAGATTCCAGAATTCTTGGAACCATTGGAGGAGGATGTGCTGAAGCCGCCATCATACAAAAAGCTAGACGTTTTCAAGACCCCGGAACCTACTTCATTGAGCGCATAGATATGACCAATGAAGTAGCCGAAGAAGAAGGCATGGTTTGCGGCGGCATCATGGATGTCCTCTTAGAGTTTATCTAGTACAGTAGCTCTTGAACAACCCAAATAACAAAGCGCTAGGATTTTCTGCTCTTAGGCAGATCATCCTAGCGCTTCTTTGTCTAATTATTCTACTGCAACATTTCCTGCAACCTAATCTTAAGTGTAGTATTGCGTTTTTTCACATCATTCGTTGAAATAGCCCGTTTTAGTGCCTTATTTTCACCTAATAGAATCATCAGCTTTTCGGCTCGAGTAATGGCAGTATACACCAAATTTCTCTGAAGCATCATGTAGTGAGACATCGTAAGTGGTGTAATCACCACCGGATACTCTGAACCTTGAGACTTATGTATGGTAACAGCATAGGCCAAAACCAACTCATCTAAATCACCCATATCATAAATCAGCTCATCTCCAGAAAAATCAATCATCATCTGCTTCGTATCAAGGTCTATATCACTTATGGTTCCTATATCTCCATTAAACACCTTTTTCTCATAGTTGTTGCGGATCTGCATCACCCGGTCATGCAGGCGGTATTCCGTCTGTCCAAAGACAATTTTTTTATTCTCTGGGTTGAGCACTTCCTGTAGTTCTTTGTTCAAATTTTTAGCACCCAAGTCTCCTTTTTGCATCGGAGTCAATACTTGAATATCCCGCAAGGGATCCAACTTATACCGTTTGGGTAGTCTCCTAGAGACTAAGTCCTTTATGGTTAAAAGTATTTTTTTGCTATCCTTCTCCTCCAGAAAAAAGAAGTCGTTCATCAGCTCGGGACCCTTGCCAATCATCTCCCCACGATTAACCCGGTGAGCATTTTCTGTTATGGCAGACATCTTTGCTTGTCTAAAAATACGTTCCAAACAAATTACATCAACCATCTCAGAATCAATAAAATCTCGAAGGACATTGCCCGGCCCCACCGAAGGAAGCTGATCAATATCTCCTACCAAAATCAAGGTTGCTGTATCTGGTAAAGCCTTAAGGACCGTAAACATGAGTGGTAAATCTACCATGGATGCCTCATCCACTATCAGAGTGTCACACTCCAAGGGATTTTCTTCGTTCTTTTGGAATCCTTCAGCTGGACTAAATTCCAGTAGTCGGTGTATGGTTGAAGCTTTCTTTCCCGTCGTCTCAGTCATACGTTTGGCCGCACGTCCCGTTGGAGCCGCCAACAGAATGGACCGTTTGCTCATCTCAAGCGCTCGAATGATGCCCATAACCGTAGTTGTCTTACCTGTTCCAGGGCCTCCTGTGAGTACCATTAAACGGCTCGCAAGGCTCATACGAATACCTGACAATTGGATATCGTCATAGAGAATACCGGATGTTTGACTGACTTTTTCAACCACTTCAACTTCATCCACTGAAAAATGAATTGGTCTCGCTTTCATCATTTCCTCAATTCTCTGCTTGATTCCCACCTCACAATGATAAAGATAGGGAAGATAGAATAAATCATCATAGTCAGATATGATAATCTTTTCCCTTGCTAAATGGCGGACCTCGCCTTCCACCATTTCCACTCCAACTTCAAGCACCCTAGCTGCTTGCCCTGATAGTTCCTCGAAAGTAGCATAGCAATGTCCAGACTTGCTCATTTCTTCCAGAACAAAGAAAACACCCGCTCGAATACGTGCTTCCGATTCATTGCCTATGCCCATGCTGCGCGCTAGCTTATCTGCCAGAGTAAAGCCAATTCCCCATACATCTTGAATAAGGTCATAGGGGTTATTCTTCACCTTTCGGATGCTATCGTTGCCATATGCTTTATAAATCTTTACAGCATAGGCTGGTGATACGCCATATCCCTGCAGAAAGATCATTACATTCTTAATTTCCTTTTGGTCATTCCAGGCTTTGGTAATCTTAGATATTTTCTTCTTACCTATACCGTCAATTTGCAGCAACCGTTCTGGGTTTTCTTCAATAATTGAAATCGTCTCCAGCCCAAATGCTTCCACAATTTTATGAGCATTAACTTTTCCAATCCCCTGAATCAAACCACTACCCAAATAACGTTCTAGTCCCTTCAAACTAGCAGGCATCTTTTCTACCATGGAAATTACTTTAAACTGTCGGCCATACCGACTTTCAGCATAGTCCCCTTCTAATAGAAACTCAGCACCCGCAACCGGATTGGAAAAGATGCCCGTAGCCGTAAATGCTTCCTCAGTTTCCTCATCTTGCATACGCAAAACGCAGAATCCTGTTTCCAAATTGTAGTATACTATTCTCTCTATGACTGCTTTTTTCTTTTCCATATGCCACCTAAATTTTTTAGTTAATCGCGCAAGGGCCAAAGAATACTTAACCTGAACATTTCTTCCACTAGTTGATCAAACCGTCTCTAGCAACCCTTATCCGCTAGTGGTGAACCATCCCTTATCATGAATTTAAATATATCGTACCACATTCTTAAGGATAAGTTCGTGATAAATATTACTAAATATTCAAGTTAGTACAAAAAATGCTAGAAAAAAAGTGGAACGACACAGTCATCCCACTTTCATCAAACACATAATCATTTGTCACGCAGAATACCTATTCTTCAGAAAGCTCATCCTGAATAGAGTTCTTTTCCGGTGCCAATTTATCCACTTCTTTTTCCAACTGTTCTAGGCGTCTCTTAAGCTCAATGTTCTCCACTTCTTTGACTTCTAGATTCCTTTTGGCATTTTCCACCTCAGCTACAGAATCTTTTTCCACACTCTGTAACTTCTCTTGGCGACTTGCTTCCAAGGCACTTGCTTTTTCCAGCAACTTGTTGGCTTTCTTGAGTTCTCTCTTCATACTAATTACGCGCACACCCATGAAGAAGAAGGAAATCAAGGCTCCGGCTAAAGCTGCTGCCAAAATAATTACCGTCAAACTAATGGGTACAAAACTCAAATTAAACAACTTAAGACTTATATCCAATGGGTTTTGACTGGCAAACAGGGCAACTACTAATGAAAGGATCAATCCGAATATCCAAAAAAACATAATTCACACTCCTTTTCTTTTCCGTCATACTCTTAATTTCTTGTTTTAGGTCCAGTTTCCTGCCTATAGTTTGAAATATTTCACACCAGCAGCAAAGAGTTTCTGATCTTTGGCTCCTGGAATGTTTTTTGCGATGTCCTCTCCGGTACGTTCTGAGTGTCCCATTTTTCCCAAAATTCGGCCATCAGCACTAGTGATACCTTCAATGGCCATCACCGAGCCATTGGGATTATGGGGTGCTCTATGTGTCGCTACACCGAGGTGGTCAACATACTGAGTCGCTACTTGGCCATTATCAATCAAAGTTTTTAGCATAGCATCACTCGCTACGAAACGTCCCTCACCGTGGGAAATAGCAATCTTGTGTTTCTCCCCTACCTCCACGTTCGACATCCAAGGAGAGAGTACCGAGGACACTCGTGTCTCCACATAGCAAGCAATGTGTCGACCTAGTGTATTAAAAGTAAGTGTTGGGTCATCCGTGGATAATTCCCTTATTTCACCATAGGGTAAGAGTCCCAACTTGATTAACGCCTGGAAGCCATTACAAATACCTAGCATCAATCCATCACGATTCTCGAGCATATCACTCACTGCTTCCTTGATGCGGGGATTCTTAAACACGGCGGCGATAAACTTAGCAGAGCCCTCAGGCTCATCACCAGCAGAGAAGCCACCCGGTATCATTACAATGTTTGCCTTACGAATTTCTTGTTCCATTCTAAGGATAGACTCATGAATATCTTCCTTGCTCAAATTCCGGAAAATCTGAACCGATGTTTCTGCACCCGCTTTTTCAAAGGCACGTTTAGAGTCAATCTCACAATTGGTTCCTGGAAAGGCTGGAATAAACACACGTGGTTTACCAATATTCACACTCGGCGTTTTCTCACTTCGCTTGAGATAACTGAGCTGTCTAGCCTTAGGTACTTCGACCTTACTCACCTGGGGATAGACCTTATCCAACACCCTACTGTTCGCTTGAAAGACCTCGCCTAAGAATAACTCTTCTCCCATCAGGCGAATCACCCGCTCATTTAGAACAGTCGCAAGCCGTACAAGGCGGCCGGCAAATGCATCTGAAATGTCGGAGACAGCACTTAATACGATCCCACCCAGGGTCCGTTCATTCAACAATTGAATATCTGCCTCATATTCAAAGCCCAATCTGTTCCCGAAGGCCATCTTACTCAAGGTTTCCGCAAGTCCACCAGAACCGATACTCATGGCCGCATCAAGGCGTCCCTCTTCAATCAGTTGGTGCACTGCATCGAGATTATCTTTTAGTAAAGCAAAATCAATTTCTTGGGCCATATGATCTCCACCCATTTTCGGTAAGGGTAAATAGTAAATACCTGCTCCTACCGTTTTAAGTTCAGACGAAATCACTTTGCTGGCTTTAACGGGCGCACATCCAAAAGAAATAAGCGTAGGGGGTACATGCAAATCCTTGAAGGTACCACTCATGGAGTCCTTGCCTCCAATTGCTGCAATTTCAAGTTCTCTCTGGGCTTTATAAGCACCTAATAGGGCTGCTAGCGGTTTACCCCACTTTTGCGAATCAGACCCAAGACGCTCAAAATATTCTTGAAAAGATAAGCGCATATCTTTATAATTCACACCCATGCAAACACTTTTCACTACCGAATGAGCCACTGCATACATGGCGCCTAGATAAGGATTTTCACTCGTGAGATAAGGGTCATAAGCAAAACTCATTGCCGTAGCATCATCCGTAGTACCAGCTTCCGTAGGAATCTTCGCTACCATTCCTTCGCTGGGAGTCGCCATGAATTTTCCGCCGAAAGGCATGAGTACACTGCCAGCCCCGATAGATGAATCAAATCGCTCAACCAAACCTTTTTGTGAACCAGCACCTAGGCTACTTAGGCGTTCCACCCAAACCTTTTTCCATGTTTTCTCGGTAAAATCCTCACTCGCTTTAAAGTATTCTTCAGCATCCACATCCGCAATACGTGCCTCAATATGCTGTTTCACCCCATTCGTATCCAAAAATGAGCGTTTTAAATCTACAATCGTATCATTTCGCCAATTCATTACGAGATTGGGTTCTTCTGTCACGGTTGCTACCACAGAAGACTCTAGGTTTTCCATGGCGCAATATTTTTCAAAACTAGGCACGTCAGAAGGTGCAAGAACGACTGCCATCCGTTCTTGCGATTCAGATATGGCCAATTCCGTTCCATCTAGTCCATCATATTTTTTGGGTACTTTATCCAAATCGATTACGAGACCATCGGTCAATTCACCAATCGCTACACAGACTCCGCCTGCGCCAAAGTCATTACATTTCTTAATCAGTTTTGCACAGTCTGGATTGCGAAACAAACGTTGGATTTTGCGTTCCGTTGGCGGATTACCCTTTTGAACTTCAGCCCCACAGGTAAGAATAGAGTCCTCATCATGCTCTTTGGATGAGCCAGTCGCTCCACCGCATCCATCACGCCCTGTCCGTCCACCTACTAATACTACTAGATCACCAGCCAATGGATTTTCCCGCACCACATTTTCCTTTGGTGCAGCACCAACCACTGCACCCACTTCCATGCGTTTAGCCATATACCCTGGGTGATAGATTTCTTCAACTTTCCCGGTTGCCAAGCCAATCTGATTGCCATAAGAAGAATAGCCGTGAGCTGCCTCTTGGCAAATCTTCCTCTGTGGCAACTTGCCTAAGATAGTGTCTTCAATGGAAACTCTAGGATCTGCGCTACCTGTTACTCGCATGGCTTGGTATACATAGCTCCTGCCAGATAGAGGATCACGAATTGCACCACCCAGACAGGTAGCCGCGCCACCAAAGGGTTCAATCTCTGTCGGATGATTGTGTGTTTCATTTTTGAACATCACAAGATAGGGAACTATCTTTCCATCGATTTCAACAGGTACTTCAATAGAACAGGCATTAATTTCATCCGACTCGTCTAGGTTATCTAAAACACCATCTTTTTTAAGCTTCTTCATGGCGATAACCGCCAAATCCATCAGACAAATATCCTTTTTTCGACTACCATATACATCATCTCTTACTGCCAAATAATCCTGATACGTCTCTTTTATTTTCTCGCCATAAGGAGATCCCGGAAATGAGATCTTGTCTAAAACAGTCATGAAGGTAGTATGACGACAGTGATCTGACCAATAAGTATCAATAACCTTAATCTCCGTAATGCTGGGGTCCCGACCTTCCGCCTTAAAATAGGACTGGCAGAATAATAAATCTTCTTTGCTCATGGCAAGGCCAAGTTCTTCCTGCAAGGCCTCAATTTCTTCTTTCTGCATCGACGTAAAACCTTCTAAACGCTTTACATCTGCTGGTTCCTCAGACTCTATGGCAATCGAGTCTGGCATGGCAAGCGAAGCCTCCCTAGAATCTACCGGATTGATCAAATAGTTTTTGATTTTCTCGGTTTCTTCTATACTTGCACCTACAACAGCTATCACCGTCGCAAAACGAACTAGGGGCCTTTCACCCTCGGTTAGTAGCTGTATACATTGGGCTGCTGAATCAGCCCGTTGATCGTACTGACCGGGCAGGTATTCATAGGCAAAGACTTGACTTCCCTCAAAATCAGGTTCTTCGTAGTACACCTGATCCATATTGGGCTCTGACAGTACATTCGTGATAACACTCGAAAGTTGCTCCTCCGTGATACCGCTTAAATCATAACGGTTTAGAATCCTCACTTCGTTCAAAGAACCAAGACCCAAGTTCTCCCTTAGTTCTGCAAGAAGACGGATTGCTTCTCCGTTGAACCCTTCTTTTTTTTCAACAAACACTCTTTTAATCTGCATTGACTACTCCTTTACCTTTAACAGTTCTCCACTTTTCCTCTATTTAACATTACCATCCGTGAATGGTAACGATCATTCCTCCCTCATTTGAATCGGATACAGAACAAAATCCAGAATCCACTCTAACCAAATCTGTCCATTCCTCATCCAAATATACAACCAAATACTTATCTCCATCATTCATGCTCTGTTTCTTTGTTTTCCCAAGTAGCGACACGTAGTCTTCCAAAACCATCCCATTTTCAGTAATGAAGCGACTATGTGGTTCTCCTACATAGCGATAGTGCCACGCTTCCTGCATGATTTCAGTTCTTTCTTCGCTTTCTCCTGGGTAGCGCAAAATAAAGCCATACTCCGGTGCATGTTCAGCAAGCCATGCCCCGGACGGTGTTTCCAAAAATGCCTGTTCCAAGTATAGTCCCTGGTCAACCAAGGTCTTACCTGTAAAATCCACAGCCAAACCACTCTGGTGTTCTGAAGTACCCGGTATGGCCACAATACGTCCCGCTTCTAGCGTCGCTTTTTCCTCATCGTACCCATAGTTATCCATATATTGCTTAATTTTTCTCTTGTAGATGCTATCTTGGTAATCATAGCTGCGGTAGGTACTCACCAAATAGAGTTTTTCCATACCAGATACGTTCGTAATATCTGTTATCATACGATTTAGCGCCAAGGCAGCCGTTTGGTTAAATTCCATATCACTTTTCAGATAGTTGAACTGAGGATAGTTCTTATTCAAATTAATCAGATTATGACCTAAAGCATCTCGAGATATCCCATTTTCCTTATTTATGAGGCTCAAAAAGCCCAATTTACCCCGGTAGTCTGCCACATCAACCATCTCGCCAGTTTCCCCAACAGTTAGAGGCAACAGCCAACCAGCCTCCGTCTCCGTCGCATCAAGAATATCCACCAACACGGATGCATTTACATATTCCTCATCAAATGTCTCGAAAGAAGGCCCCGCAGCATGTTTTTCTTCACCATCTACGTAGTACGTGTCCGTACCACACACTAAATCTACATGTATTGCGTTATCAAAAGAGAATGTTATCAAATCCTTGCCACTAGCTTTAATTGTTATCGGGCTAAAAAGTCGCTCGATAACGGATAGGGGCAAGAGATTATCCGCATACTCCTCATTTTCTGTCTGAATCAGTAATCCCTCACTTGTGATGTCAATGGTTTCAATAGAAACAGATCCCTGCAGTTCCAGCAATTCGGGATCATCCAAAATCACTGGATTATCCGGGTTGGGATCATTTACCGGTTTCTCCTCGCATCCTGACATAAGGATGAGCATTCCCAAAAGGATAATTACTATATATATTTTTCTTTTCATATTGAATCCCCATTTCTTTAGTAAAAAATTATGATACCACAAAACAAGTCAAAAAACAGCCATTCAGCATGCTTCTGTTCTTGCTATATCATACACCATTTGGAATTCGCTTTCTAGCAGTCCCTAATATTTCTTCCAACAGAAAAAAGACAGCAAAAGCATTAAAATAGCATTCTTTTCTTTCCCAAGTAAGAGAAAATATAGTATGCTGAAATTAGAAAACAAACAAGGAGGATATTATTATGCTTTATTTCATTATTGGTCTAATCTTGGTTCTTGGCATCTACTTCATGAGTGCTTACAATGGCTTTGTAAAACTAAGAAATATGAAGGACGAGGCTTTTGCCACCATGGACGTTTATCTAAAAAAACGTTACGACCTTATTCCCAACCTAGTCGAAACCGTCAAGGGCTATGCTAGCCATGAAAAAGATACCTTAGAAAAGGTCATCGCTGCTAGGAACATGGCTGCTAGCGCCACCTCTGTAGAAGATAAGATGGCCGGTGAGAATGCACTTCAAGGAACCCTTAAGACATTGTTTGCCGTAGCTGAGAGCTATCCTGATTTGAAAGCCAACCAAAACTTTATGGATCTGCAAAAGCAACTTCAAAGTTTGGAAGGTGAAATTGCCCAGTCTAGAAAATACTATAACGGTGTAGTCAAAGAATACAACACCAAGACTGAAGTATTCCCGTCCAATATCATTGCAGGAATCTTTGGCTTCATGAAAGCTCCTTACTTTGAAATTGAAGAAGGGGAAAGAGAAAATGTTAAAGTCAGCTTCTAAACTAATACTGGTTTTCCTATCTATTCTATTCATGCTTTTTACCGCACCAGTAGCCGCTATGGCCGAATACTTTGACATTGCGAATTATGACGTTACAGTGCAAGTAAACAGCGATTACTCTTATGATGTTGTGGAAAAACTGGCTGTTGATTTTTCAGAACCTAGGCATGGCATTTATCGTGAAATCCCATTGGATTTTGCAGATAGACCCGTTCGAATTAAAAATATTTCTGTTGAAGGCGGCGATACCGATATTTCCAGCGAAAACGGTAGCAAGATAATCCGCATAGGAAATTCAGAAGACTTTGTAGACGGTCGACAAGACTATGAAATCCGTTACACCTTGATTCTAGGGGCCGATACGGATGCAGAAGCAGATCTCTTCTATTTGAACATTATTGGCACAGAATGGGATGTTCCCATTCACAAGGCGAGCTTTACTGTCAATATGCCTGCACCATATGATTTTTCAAATCTAACCATCACGAGTGGTTATTTAGGTAGCGAAGAAACTAGCAATGTACAATTTCAGCAAACAGACCAGGGTTTCACCGGAAAGACTCTCTCAAGTCTTGAACCAGGTCAAGGCCTTACCGCATATCTAGTTCTGCCGGAAGGATACTTTGCAGATGTAAAAGGCCCTGCCACTTGGCCCAAACTGGCCATACTACTAATGGGAGCATTGTTGACAGTGCTAGCCTATCGCATCTGGGATTTGAAGGGTAGAGATTCTGAAGTCATTATTACACCAGAATTTTACCCCCCAGATAATATGACACCGGCCGAGGCCGGCTACATCATAGACCGGGCAGTGCAACCCACCGATGTAACCAGTCTGATTCTCTATTGGGCTGAAAAAGGATATCTGGAAATGGAAGAAGACGGTAAGAATCATTTCCGTCTTTTCAAAATGAAGGAATTGCCCCAAAAAGGCGTGCAACACTATGAGCACTACTTCTTTAATGCACTTTTTAATAAAGGAAGTGGAAATCAAGTTTCTACCAAGGATCTAAAAGGAGATTTCTATGAAGAAATGGCCACAGCACAGGGCATGATTAAATCTTCCTTTACAGATAACGCAGAGCGAAGGATTACCAACCGTTCTTCAGACGGATACCGCTTTTTGCTGGTAGTATTTTCCTTGTTGCCACTTTGGGGGATGGTAGCTTACTCTATCTATCTTCTGAACGCTGGTTATATTTCCATATCCTCAGCACTATTATCTGGATTGCCCACTTTGGCACCAATTATTGGAATTGCCTTACTGTCCAACGGTTTCATCAATCGTAAGATTAACCCCAGGAGTAAGACTGCAGGACTCATGATTGGTGGATTTGTTTTTCTAGGCGGTTCCATCGTAGCCTATCTTGTCCTTACACAAATGGCCAACATCTTCCTGTATGGACTGCTGGCACTTCTCTTTACCCTGGGCATTGGCTTTTTAGGACAAGCTACTGAAAAACGTACTCCTTACGGCACTCGTATTCTTGGTCTAGTACTTGGCTATAAACAGTTTCTGAAAACAGCTGAGAAGGACCGTATCGAGCGCTTGTTGGAAGAAAATCCGAATTACTTCTATGACACCTTGCCCTACGCCCAAGTACTGGGTGTTACCAAAAAATGGGCCAAAAAGTTCGAAGGACTAACTATGGAGCCTCCGCACTACTACCGCGGAGACAGCGGGCTCTTTAATGCAGTAGTATTCGCTTCCGTAATGGATCGCAGCTTCAGTTCAGTATCTAAAGAGATGGCAGTCAACCCCAATGCCAATTCTGGAGGAAGTGGTATGGGTGGGGGTGGATTCTCAGGTGGCGGCGCCGGCGGCGGCGGCGGTGGAAGTTGGTAATAACACCAAATGTTTTTCTAGTTGTCACAATTTTGTAACCTCCAATAGGTAAGCTAATAACATACCAAGGAGGTAGATGGATGTTTAAAAAAATCAGCATCATCGCATTAACAGTAATACTTTTGTTTGGTGGAAGTGGCATTGCTCTAGCAGACACTGCAGATGACCTTACTACACGTGGGTATCTGAGCAATCAAGGTATGGACCAAGAAGCTCTACTGGAACTGAAACTAGAGCGTATTGACAACCTAGTAAATCTCGGTCGTATCAGTACAGAACAAGCTGCTACTTATAAAACTACCATAACGGAACGCATGCAAAACTGTGATTTAGACCATAGCGGAGAAGGTCGTTTGGTTAATGCAGAACACCTAAACCTTGGTTTTGGCTCAAGTAGTAATACATCAAGATCAAATCAAGGTCATGGCACACAAGGTGCTGGTGGATTACGACTATCACAAAACAACTAGTAAATATCTGGTAGACAAGCAAACAACGAGAAACTTTCTTTTATCACACCCTTCTTAAAGCCCCGGAAATCCGGGGCTTTTTTCTATTAGCATATCTCTATGGGGCATAAAAAAAGAACGCAAAAGCGTTCTTTTCTCAGGTACTGCAATATGTTTACTAGGAAAGTCCATAGCGATTGCTCGATACATACTTTACATTGTCGCTAAAAGCAATGTAAAGCAGATAAGCGGCTACCGCAATTCCAAAGAACATCGAAAGGACTAGAACCAAGACGCCAATCGCTCCTCCTTGGTCAAAAACTTCAAACAACTTGTAGGTCCAATAAAAATACAATACCAAATTAAGAATTGGTACCAAGAATGCCAAAAAGTACCAAGCTGAGCGATCAATCATATGAAAGAAAAGAATAAATTGTAAAAATGGGATAAAAGCCAGCCAGGCATTATTCACGTTGGCCTTTTGTGCCATTTTGTAATACGTGAATGCATTGACCAAGTACATCCCAATCCCAATTGCCATTATGATACCTGACGCAAACAAGGCGACAAGTACATTAGATACATCATACATCATATATTTTACCTCCTTTTTATCTATCATACAGAAGCCTAGTATGTACTGCAACTAAAAAAAGAAGCGCCAGAATCTCTAGCGCTTCTTTCATGATTTATTTTCTTAGCCTTCTACAATAAACTCAACCGCAGATGTACTTTGAACATTATCAGAAATAGGACAACGTGCATCCACTTCTTTTAGAAATAATTCTTTCTCTTCTTTGCTCATATCTGCATCTATGGTCGTGTAAACCTTCATATTTTGAAATCCTGCACGGTCTTCAGAAGATTTTCCCATTAAAACATCCATGTTCAGCTCGCCTTCAACTCGACAAGTTATATTACGCAAGGCAATGCGCTTTTGATTTGCTACAATCCTTGCAATTGTGCAGATACATCCGCCCAATGCAAAGAAAAAATACTCTAGAGGAGTTGGTCCTTGGTCAGCTCCGCCACCAATTTTAGGTTGGTCAATAACCAACGCATGGTCTCTTGCTTTTAAATCCACTAGAAAAGATTCACCTACACTTGCTTCAGCGTTAACTTTTTTCAATGCCATGATTTCACCTCATTAATAGAATTTAAGCTTTTGCTCTTCTTAACCTTACGCCTACGTGAAATCGTTTACAAGCAATCTGCAATCGTGATTCTTGAACCTACATTAATAATATTGATAGCATATGACCAAAACATTATATCTATTTTATTTTGCTATCACCGTATAGAAGAACTGCATTTATTTCCCCACCCACAAGGAGGATAAAACTACTTAGATACAGCCAAACCAAAAAGACAATAATTCCCCCTAGACTACCATATACCCGGGTATAGCTCCCGAAGCGGTTAACATAGTAGGAAAACAATAGTGATGCAACAATCCAACCTATCGTACTAAAAACTGCGCCACGCCATACGTTGCTAAATCTAACTTCGGTATTAGGCATAAAACGGTAGAACAGTGAGAAAATGAGAACCATGATAGCAACCGGTAAAAAATAACGCATAAGGTTCCAAATATGCAGAAAATAGACAGAGGCACCGAGCAAGGTAAATAAATGTTCTCCGATAAGTTGGCCGAAAACCATTAAAGAAAGAGTGGCTACAATAAGCACAATTAAGCCCATGGTGAACAGGAACGATAACATCGCATTTTTCCATATTGGTCTGGTGCCCTGAACCCTATATGCTTTGTTTAAAGCTCGGTTAAGTGCATTCATCGCCCTGCTTGTTGAGAATAAGGCAAATAGCGCTGAAAAAGAAAGTAGTGTGGTACTTTTGGCTTCAATGGTTTCTCGAATAACACTTGTAATAATTTGCATCGTCCCTGCAGGAAGAACGGTTAGTAGATCTTCAGTCAAGGACCAGGTGCTGAGTTTAGTATAGCTTAGCAGGTTGATAAGAAAAACCAGAAAGGGAAACAGAGCTAATGTTAAATAATAAGTCAATTGTGCCGAACTTGCTGGCATATCATCCTTAAGGAAGCGTTTAGCAAATAATATCAGCCACCGCAAAAATCTAATGCCACCATTTTTTTTCAACGTATTGTTCTCCCCTCTGTCCAAGCTATACTAGTATTCTACCATATTACAAACATGAGACAATATCAGCACTTACAATAACCCGTTCTTTGTAGAAGCATCTCAGCTGATTGGTTAACCCTTTTTTCGGTACCATATGATGTCATATCCATCTTCATCATTGGTTTCTCGTTTCACTTCATCAAAATTGACTAGATATTCGGTTGGAAAAAAGGACACAATTTGGCCAGGTCTCTTGGTCACTTGTATATTTACTAAGGTTAAGCATATTTCATCAATTAAATTGAGAGCTAACACTTGGCG